>CAYQPI010000153.1:0-2003 GCA_964419405.1 uncultured Flavobacteriaceae bacterium | reverse complement strand
GAATTCGATCGCTTTTTTAGGAATGCTGTTTTGTGCAGTAAAATTGAAATTACAAGGTTTTTATGCGCTGTTGCCATTTTTTGTAGCGACTCTCTTGTATGTTTTCCCTGCTTCTAACAAGTTTAAGGGTTTGAGGCAAATACCTGGATTAAAATTATTTTTGATCAGTTTTTCATGGGCAGGGGTCACCTTGTACTTCCCGATCATAGAGGGGCAGGTTTCAGGCATCTCCAACCTTGGTTTACATTTTGTTCAGCGATTCATGTTCGTATTAGCGATCACGATTCCTTTTGATATCAGAGATTCTCAATTTGATCAGCGTACATTAGCAACGCTGCCTCAGGTGTTTGGAATTACGAAGGCAAAATGGATTGCTTGTATGGCACTTGTCCTATTTCTAGTGCTTGACATGCTACTGATCGATCTGCATTCTGTAGATTTCAGGATTCATGTAATGATTTGTCTTATCACTGCTGTTTTTATTGGCTTTAGCAGCCCGTTCAAGAAATGGTATTATACGATGTTTTGGATCGAAGCTATACCAATTCTTTGGTATGTAACTCTTTTAATTATTGATAAGAGTATTTTCTAAAATCATAATATCCGCATTGTTCGAATCCCAATTTTTAGAAATAGTCGGAGGAACTGGTGTAAAAACATAGGTAAAAGCGCTAAGGATAATATCAACATCACCATCCCGATCAATATCACCCGTATCTAATAGAAACCATCTACTGTCATTCGCTTCCTTGATCGATTGAATGTCGAATTCGAAACGCTCTTCATTTTTATTTTCAAGGTATACCAACGAATATTCTGGTTTATTCTGGTAATCAGGAAACGTTGAAATAATTGAAAAATCTAGATCACCGTCTTGATCAAAATCATTAGCGACAAATCTGGTTGCTCCATTTAATGGAAAAAAGAAAGCCTCCTTAAAATTATTCTCACCATCATTTAAATGAATACGAAGACCGTGATAGGGTTTATGTATATAGGTTTTGTCAGCATTGTCACCATTGACGGTGATGATGTCGTCATCTCCATCTCCATCATAATCGATCAATTCAAACCAGCTACTTCCATAAATGGGTGAGAACCGTAAGACCTTTTCATTTTTAAAGACCAAGTTTTCCTGTTGGTATAAAAAGGTAATGCTTTCATCTCCTTGAGATGTGAGTGCAATTATGTCTGGTCTGCCATCATTGTTCATGTCTTTGACCACGGTTCGAATTGTACCGGGTTGACTCAGCAGTACCTTTTTTTCGTAGCCACCTGATGGGTTAGAAACCATTAATGAAAGCTTACCCGTTAAATGACCAAACTCACTTATAATCATTTCATTGATTCCGTCTCCGTTTAAATCTGTTATCAGATTGTGCACAGGTCTATGCAACGAATCAATAATAACTTCTTGATGCTCATTTTGATAGGCAATCACTTTTCCTGAAGAGAGTTCAGAGGGATCTAAAATACCAATGTCAGTAAGAAATGAAATTGAATCTAAATCTGTGAAGCCAATGACGGCATTTTCAGATTCTTTGAGAACCTGGCTGTTTTTAGTGTCGAAATTATATGCTATCAGCTTACCGGAGATATCACCTGTATGAATACTATTATTTTCTTCAACATATGTCAGGTAGGTGAAGTAGGAACCCGGAGTTTCATCAATAGGAAACATTGACGTCTCGAAAAGTTGTTGTTCTTTGATCTTGGTGGGATACACAATCGAAGCAAGGCTGTCTGGCGCCATTTCAAGTATATAGGTTTTTAAAATTGCCCAGTCTTGTTCATTTAAAGACGGCATATAGGGATAGATTCCTGAATTGTGGATGATTTCCATTTCTTCAAAATCCATGTTCTCATATGGCTTAAAGCCTCCATCTTTGATACCCATCCTGGCGGCCATTTCAGGGAGAATGCTCTGTGTCCAAAGGTCTTTGGGCAGATCATTGATGTCAGGAGCGATATGACAGCGGGCACATTGGTCTTGGTAAAGTTGG
>CAYQPI010000152.1:0-6745 GCA_964419405.1 uncultured Flavobacteriaceae bacterium | reverse complement strand
TTTTGATGATAAGGGCTGGTATGTAGAAATGAAAATTCCATATGCCGCTTTGCGATTTGCTGAGGGTGAGAATATGATCTGGGGATTAAACATACACAGAAGGATAGAAAGTACGAGAGAGCAGTATGTCTGGAATTATATCGATAAATCTACCGGGCTATGGACACAATATGATGGAAGACTCGTTGGATTAAAAGACATAAAGCCTCCAATTCGTTTGAGCTTTTCTCCCTTTACTTCCTTTGTTCTGGATAGTTATGACGGTAACACCGATACCAGTCTGAATTTTGGAATGGATTTGAAATATGGAATTACTGATAACTTCACCTTGTTTGCTACTCTAGTACCTGATTTTTCTCAGGCCGGGTTTGATAATGTGGTATTGAACCTAGGTCCTTTTGAGCAGGTGTTTTCTGAACAACGGCAGTTTTTTATTGAAGGTGCTGACTTGCTTGAAAAAGGAAACCTTTTCTTTTCGCGCAGAATCGGTAGTGCACCAGTGGGTCGCAACGATATTTATGATGATTACACGGATGAAGAAATAGTTGACAATCCTGATGAAGTCAAAGTTTTAAATGCTGTTAAAGTTACCGGCAGATCCAAAAAAGGCTTGGGTGTTGCTGTATTGAATGCCGTTACAGAAGAAACATTTGCCACCGTACAGGATACTGTTACCGGAGAAACATCTAAGATCAAAACAGAACCTTTGGCAAATTACAATGTCTTTGTTATCGATCAGGAGTTTAACAAAAACTCCTCTATAGGTCTGGTCAACACAAATGTGCTCAGAGAAGGTTCTTTTAGAGATGCCAATGTTACGTCATTGGTATTCAGATTAGCCAATAAAGCCAACTCTTACCGTATTCGAGGTGATGGCAGTACAAGTACCATTAAAGAAGATGAAACCAATACTACAGGTTTTGCTTCAAGAGTTGATTTTGAAAAGACCAATGGGCAGGTACGTTTTTTTCTGCGACATCGATTTGCTGATGATAAATACGATAAAAATGACCTAGGGTTTCAGAGGAACAATAACTACAACGATTTTATGGGCAATGTATCTTATCAAATATTTGAACCCACCAAGCACTTTAATTTTATGCGTGTTCGATTTTTCGCAGGGCATTTTAGGCGTTTTGACCCTAGTGTTACAACATCGAACTATACTGAAATTGATTTTTTTGCTACCAATATCAAGCAGCTGTCATATGGCTTGGAGGTAGGTACCAACATTGGTGAAAGGATCGATTTCTTTGAACCGAGAACTGAAGGCCGTTTCTGGAAACAGAATGGTTTGTTTTCAACTGAAGGATATCTATCTACTGATTTTAGAAAAAAACTTGCTGTGGAAATTGAGCTTGATTATAGAAACAGGTATGATTCTGAAGAGTATTCATATAATATTTGGTTTGCGCCGCGATACAGGGTCTCTGACAAATTGGAATTTGGTTATGGTTTCGTTGTAGGCAGGAGTTTTAACCAACCAGGCTATGTAGATACCCTGGACGATGAGACCATCATTTTTGGGGTAAGGCAAAATGATCAGATCGAGAATAATTTTTCAGGGAAGTATAATTTTAATGATACTTCATCAATTAGTCTGTCTTTTAGACATTATTGGTCAACAGTAGCTTATCAGGACCAATTCTATGAATTGGGAGAAGATGGCTATCTGATAGAACATCCCTATAGTGAGAATAACGATGTGAATTTCAACAACTGGAACATGGATCTACGTTATGTCTGGCAGTTTACTCGAGGCAGCGAACTTGTGGCCCTTTATCGAAATACGATTCAAAATGCAGATGACAGATCTGACCTTTCGTTTGGAGAAAACCTATCGGCCCTGTTGGACGAGCCATATGGACATCTATTATCAATAAAACTCATTTATTTTTTAGATTACAACAATTTAAAGCATTGGGTTAAAAAGAAAAATTCATAAGTTACTTGAGGTGTATTAAATGGGTTGAAGTCTGCAACTAAGTTGAATACTCAGTAAAAAATTGTATTTTCACCCGCATATTTATATCACATGATCAAAGCTGAGAATATTCAAAAATCTTACGGGGAATTAGCGGTTCTAAAAGGAGTCGATCTACATATAAAAAAGAGTGAAATTGTGGCCATTGTAGGCCCGAGTGGGGCGGGAAAAACAACCTTGTTACAAATTTTAGGGACCTTAGACAAACCCTCTTCTTGCACATCATTATATATCAATGATACTGATATTCAAAATCTCAATGATAAAGCTTTGTCTAAATTTAGAAATAAACACATCGGGTTTATTTTCCAATTCCATCAATTGTTACCTGAATTTACGGCTATTGAGAATGTTTGTATTCCCGGATTCATTGCGAACAGATCTAAAAAAGAAGTAGAGAAGGATGCTGCAGAAATCTTAGATTTTCTTGGCTTATCTGAAAGAAAGAATCACAAGCCCAATGAACTTTCCGGTGGTGAACAACAACGAGTTGCTGTTGCACGAGCGTTGATCAACAAACCCGATGTCATCTTTGCGGATGAACCCAGTGGAAACCTTGACACGGTATCTTCAAGAAATCTTCATGAATTATTTTTCACCCTAAGAGATCAATTCAATCAGACTTTTGTCATTGTTACACACAATCAGGAACTTGCTGATATGGCTGATCGAAAAGTTGAGATGAAAGACGGTACAATTATTTAACAACCCAACGCTATGTACATAGGTATCATCAGTGCCATGAAAGAAGAGATTCAGGCTGTACTCGAAGTTCTTGATCTTGATCGACGACAGGTAAAAGGCATGAGGACCTACTATATTGGAAGTTTAGCTGGTAAAAAGGTTGTTTTGGTGTTTTCTCGCTGGGGTAAGGTAGCCTCTGCGACCACAGCGACCCAACTGATCAATGATTTCGCTATTGACGAGATTTTGTTTACCGGAGTGGCCGGAGCTCTTTCTGCAGAATTAGCCATTGGTGACGTGCTGGTGGGTAAATCTTTATTTCAACACGATATGAACGCCAGTCCTCTGGTCAAAAAATATGAGGTCCCGCTTTTGAATAAAACTTCTTTCGAAACCGACACCAAAAGGAGAGCCTTCCTTTTAGCTTCTGGAACCGAATTTTTAAACCAAATCGATTCAAGTATCTCGACTCAAACGCTTCAGAAGTTTTCCATTACAAGACCGAAAATAATTTTAGCCGACATTGCTTCAGGTGATCAATTTATATCAACTGATCAACAAAGTAAAGAGATCAAAAAGGGCTTACCATCGATAAAATGTGTTGAAATGGAAGGAGCGGCAGTTGCCCAGGTTTGTTTTGAATATAAGATTCCGTTTTCGATTATTCGTACAATTTCAGATAATGCCAATGGTGATGCCCCTATTGACTTTCCACAATTTGCTCAAAGTGTGGCGAGTAAATATGCCTTGGGAATCATAAGCAATTATCTTAGGGGTCAATAAATTTTTAATCCGGAGTCCCCTACCCTCCTTAATCATTGAAAAACCGTACCTGTTTGATATAGAGTTCTCTGTTAGGTCCATCTAATTTAAATTCAATATCAAGTCCCTGGTCAAAATACAATTCGGTATCCCTCTCAACACGAATCAGTGCTCTTTTAATATGCTCCAGTTGATCAGCAAGGTGCTGAACTTCACTTCGTGTCATTACCATTTCATTGGTAGTAAGATTTGACACACTAATGATATCAATAGTCCCTGCCGTGGTATATACATTGTCGTAGAGGCTTGGATAACAAATGAACTGATCACAGACTACTCCTGGTGGAGGATCGACAACGCTTTCATCACCCAATTGCGCATTTACTACAAATCCTGGATAACTTTTTCTGTAGATATTCTTGGTTATGGCCACACCATTCACTTGTTCCTGAGGGAATGATCTGTGCACAAGTATAGCCATATAAGTTCTGGAGTGATCAATATTAAAATAACTTCTTTCTTGATAGGCTTTATAAGACCATAAACTGGCCCACACTTTTTTAATGGCTTTTTCTACTGATTCAGGCTCCTCCGTTTTACCCGTTTTTGAGGTATACAGCCCAGCTCCTGAAAACCCTTTGGCATCCTCCGCATTTGTTGATGATCGGAATCGATATCTGGTGTATAAAGTATCTCTTTTCATTTTTAGTAAAACATGTGACAAAAGCACCGTATCAAGCTTCTGCTCGGTGATTTTTTTTCGCATTCTTTTTAACAAAACCTTTAAAGTGTCTTTAGATATGGTCCTTGATACTACAATTGACATTAAAGAATCTAATCCTGTATTTTTAATATGAGTATCATAAAATGAAAAAGGAATCACAAATGCATTCTCAGGCACCTTAAAATCATGCTTTTGACTCAATCGTTCAAGGATGGCAAAATTCCCTGCCTTATTGCCTGCAAAGCTGTGAGACCTCTTTCCCGCATCCTTTATATCCGTCAGGGAGTGTACGCTTAAATCATACCTTAGTTTTATTTTTTTACTGCGCTCCTTTACAGCTTTTAGTTTGCTTAGTTTATCCATATAAAACGTGTCATTCTCCACCCTTAGACTCACATATTCACTGTTTAGTTCCTTGAATTCTGATGAGGTGAATGCATGTTTATAGGCCATGATGGGTATCTTCCTGTTTTGCCCCAAGATACTCAAATGACTCAATGGTGTCTGAAATTCTGTAGCAATAATTCCTGCAACTTTCGGAAGTATTAAGGGAGTCTCATTAATGACAATAATGTCAGAAGGCTTTATATGATCAATCTCCTTCTTCAGATCAGTAATCAATCTTAAACGGCCCTGGTTTTTATATTTACTTATTGCCTGATAACTTAAGCTCCCATAAATTTGGGCCGGATCCAGAAGTGGAAAATATTCCTCCAATTCATTCTCCATCCCTTTGAGCCTTGCCGTATTCACTAAAAAATGTACATCCTTCTGTAAAAAAGAATGTTCCAAGACTTGTTGATACAATTGCGCCATATACCTGACATCCATTAAATCTGCAGGTGACAATTCCAATGCATAGGTATCAAGGCTGCTATAATAATTTATATTTCCAAGTAAAAATTTTCTACGATTTGAATTAGAGTAATTCAGTTCGTTAAACAATTTAAAATCATCCGACCCTCCAAGCCGGGCAGCACAAAATTCATGATGATATTTATAACGATTGGCATCAATAAAATACAGCTGCTTATTCTCTAGAGAAAAAACAATTTTAAGGGCAGAAACCTGTCCGTACTTTCCGGTTAAAGGTCGGCCAGATAATCTGTCAAAATGGTCCTTATCGACCAGTTCAGTCGTTAGCCTTTGGCCAAGAAGAGCTGCATTAACACCTAAAAGGAGTCCTAACAACAGCCATTTCACCTGAATCATATCAATCTTTGCTTTACACTAAATATAATCAAAAATAATCAGGTTAGAGTTCAGTGATATTTCGATCTCTTTTAATGAAATGCAACTTATCATCCTTGAAAATTTGTTGCCTGTAACCAAATAGGTGGAATATTTTCTTTGTCAGAAATCTTGCAATACGGGGGTCTACAATTAAGGTATATTCGTTGTCAGGATCTTTTGTCACCCCTGGAATTAATCTAAGCACATGATTAATTTTTAATTTTCTCGCCGTTAATGAAGCGCTTAACCAGAATTTTGAAACAACACTTAAAATAAAGAAACCATCTTCGCCTAATTTTTGATATAAAGGCATAAAAATTCTCCCTTTACTTGGGGCATAGACCTTCAATCCATTTGATTTGGCCAGTTCTTGATTTTTCCTAATCACTTCAAAATTCTCAAAGCCTTTGTTCATTTCGAAATCCTCGTCCTGATCGAGCTGATACCTGTAGTTGATTTGGAAAAACTGATATTTACAACAAAGGTTTGACAAAACGGCCTCAAATTTTTCATAATCTGAAATAGCCGAGGGGTCAATACAATCTGAATGTACTAAGGCTTTCCAAATAAAAGCTTCACAGTTTACAATTGAACTTTCGTCATTATGTGCTCCGCCTTCAAAACCTAAAGCAATATGACCATATTCGTTGATAAAGGTCAACAAAGGGCCATCGAGATATTCTTCAATACCCAGCACAACGGGTATGGGAAAATTTGCAGAAAACTTTCTATTATTTAGGGAATCACTTATGGTTATAAATGGCACAGAGGAAGCTGAGGTCGTATGCAGGTCCAAAAAATAAAAGGGTCCCGGCTGTTTTAAAATTTCCTGAATGATCAAGAAAATCTCTTTTTGTTCCTTAGATTCTTCATACTCAAAAATGTCTCCATTTTTATACTTAGTCAAGGCTTTTTGATGCCAGATTCTATTTAGATCAACATCTTCAAAACGAATATTTTTTTTTAACGCATTGATATTCCCCAAGATCAAGTGAAGATTTCCATTGAATTTAATATTTTGCTTTTTAATTTTTTCAATGACCAAATGGGAAGCGTGAACCCCCGCTTTTTCGTTCCCATGGATGCCTGCAAAAATAACTACGGTAGGCGTATTTTCTGAACCATAGTATTCCCCAAGAATTCTATGCTCGAAATTAAGACGATCTTTTTCTATGGTTGTGCTCATGTTCTAAGAGGGAAGTAATTTGTAAAGATCGTTTTTTGTGAGAATTCCAACAAGATCTTCCATTTCAATAATAGGCAAACATCCAATACCATTCTCTATCATGATTTTATTAGCCTGTTCGATAGAAGTCTCTGAATCGACAGTGATTACCTCATTCACCATGATATCTTTT
>CAYQPI010000151.1:0-3828 GCA_964419405.1 uncultured Flavobacteriaceae bacterium | reverse complement strand
TCATATCACCTGAAAACCATGAGCATATGGATCATCCTCATCATCAATGGTTATTGTATTATGACCATACACTTTGGCCCATCCCTGAATACTCGGAATGATGGCTGGGATTGATCCAATACTTGTTTCTTCTTCAACCCTACCAACAAAGGTAGAACCTATAAAACTCTCATGAATAAAGGCCTCCCCCTTTTGTAATTTTCTTTTGGCATGTAATTGAGCCATTCTGGCTGAGGTCCCTGTACCACAAGGTGACCTGTCAATGGCCTTGTCACCGTAAAAAACTGCATTTCTACCAGATGATCTTGGGTCCAGAGTGGCTCCGGTCCAGAGCATATGACTTACATTTCTGATGGAATCATTCTCTGGATGCACAAAATAATCTGGGTACTTGTCATTGATTCTTTTCCGTACAATTTGAGAATACCGAATAATTTCTCCGGCAGTAAAATTCTCTAATCCCGAAAAATTAGCTTGCGGATCAACGATGGCATAAAAATTTCCTCCATAGGCAACATCAAACTGAATCTCTCCAAGATCAGGACAAGCTACGCTCAGGTTCTGAGCAGCCAGATAACTCTTTACATTGGTAAGCTTTACCGCTGTAACTTTTCCATTTTTTTCCTCGTATTCAATATGAACCAAACCTGCAGGTGCTTCCATTTTTATCTTCCCCTTCACCTTGGGGTGAATATATCCTTCTTCTATTCCAATGGTTATGGTTCCTATGGTGCCATGACCGCACATAGGCAGGCAACCCGATGTTTCAACAAATAAAATGGCAAAATCATTCTCAGGATCATGAGGAGGATACAAGATGCTTCCACTCATCATATCATGCCCACGTGGTTCATACATCAAACCCTGTCGGATCCAATCATAATCCTTCATAAAATGCAGCCTTTTTTCATTCATGGTATCCCCATGAAGTTCAGGACCTCCGCTTGTAATTAACCTCACAGGATTTCCACAGGTATGTCCATCAATGCATTTAAATATCGTACGTGCCATTCTTTTTTTCATCAATATATTGAACGATTCTTTCTTCTAATATGGGAAGGGTCACTGTTCCCTCTTCGAGAATGATTTCGTGAAATTCACGAATATCAAAATCAGAACCCAGTTCTAACTCGGTCTTTTGCCTTAGCTCCCTTATTTTAAGTTCACCAATTTTATAGGAAAGGGCCTGTCCGGGCCAGGATATATACCTATCAGTCTCAGTTTCTATTTCATGCAAGCTTAGTGCGGTATTTTCTCTCATAAAAGCCACCACCTCTTCTCTGCTCCAGTCGAATGCATGGATGCCCGTATCGACCACTAATCTGCAGGCACGCCACATTTCGTAGGTCAATTGACCGAATTTTTCATATTTTGTTGTATACATCCCCATTTCATTGGCCAGGTACTCAGCATACAAACCCCACCCTTCCCCATAGGCGGATAGATATAGATTTCTTCTAAATACCGGAATACTGTCGCCCAGTTCATTGTTTAAACTGATTTGCAGATGATGCCCAGGTACAGCCTCATGCACCGTTAATGCAGGGAGGGTGTACAGTGTCCTGCTGGGAAGATCATAAGTGTTTACCCAATAATAGGCCGGCTCTGCACTTTCTGCACTGGTTCCAACATACCTTCCTCCTGTGTATTTAGGTGCTATCGCCTCAGGAACAGGAGCCACGCCATATGGCTTTCTGGGTAGTGTTATAAAAAACTTAGGAAGCTGCTCATCAGCCCTTTTTGACATATCCCTAGCGATCATCAACAATTCGCTACCGCTTTTAGCATAAAACTGATCATCTGATCTTAAGAAAGAAAGAAAATCATCAAAAGATCCCTCAAATTCAAGTTCTTCAATAATTTTAGACATTTCAGTTCTGATCCGCTTCACTTCACTGAGTCCTAATTCATGAATATCGGTTGCCGTATAGGCTGTACTGGTGGTGTAAAAATTGATTCTATTTTGATAAAAAGCAGTACCATTTGGAGTACTCGAAATCCCTAAACTAGATCGGGTTCCTGGGAGATAAATCTCCTCAAAAAAAATTTTGACCCGTTTGAACTGTGGTATCACTATATCGACCACAGCGGTTTCAGCTGCTGCGAGCACAGAATCTCTCTGCTGATTATTCAGATCTTGCGGAAGATTTAGAAACGGCGAAAAAAACAAGGATTCCTTATAATCCGCTACCAAATGCTTATCATAGGTGCTTTCATAGCCCTTAAAGATTACTTTAGGTTGCGAAACCCCCTTGTCAAGTCCTTTTTTAAGAAGTACAAAATGTTCATCAACAAATCGAGGCATGTCATTTAACAGGTTCAAATAGGCTTTTACCTCATTATAATTATTTAATGACTTGACCTCAAACACCAAATTACTATGAAACCCTGAATCAGACAATATCGGATTCAAATACATTTCAAAAGAATAATAATCAAGGTCATTCTGCAAGCTAAACCGCAATAACTCATAAGAAATCTGCTCAGTTTCACTTAGTTGATCCTTCTCCAGATCTTGCAGGTCATTCAGGCAATCCTGGGCAAAATCGGCTTCACTTTTGAAATAGGCTTCAGTATAAACTCCTAATGGAAAGCTGTCTTCGTCATATCCTTTATGATTCTCAACCTTTTCAATTAATGAGCTTAATTTATCGGATGCCCTTGGCTGAGTTGGTTCACAGGCAACAAATAGAATAAGGGCAATGGCAAACAAAATAACTCTAAGCCCCATACTTCTATATTTTATCTGATGACAATTGATTATTTACCAACCTTACAATTCCTAAAGGGTTCTCATTTTTCAAAGCATCAGGCAATAATTCATTAGGCCAATCCTGATAGCTAAAAGGTCTCACCCATCTTTTAATCGCATTGATCCCGACAGCAGTAAATCGGCTGTCAGTAGAGGCCGGATAAGGACCTCCATGAACCATAGAAGGACATACTTCAACACCCGTCGGTACACCATTAAAAATGATTCGCCCCACTCTGTTTTTCAAGGCTGCAATGACTCCGGTGTAGGCTGAAGCCTCATTGTTAGCAGCCAGTAAAGTTCCGGTCAATTGACCCTCTAAAGTCAAAATAATCGCTTCTAACTGTTCTTTGTCATCACATTGAACGACCATGGTAAAAGGTCCGAATACCTCCTGATGAAGTGTTGGATTGTTTAAAAACACATCCCCATCAACGGTGGTCACAGCCTGTCTGGCAACATTGACACCCACTTCACTCTTGTATTCAGCTACCACCTTGAGTCCATCCTGATCAATGGCCTTACCTTTGTTTGTTTCATAGGCCCCTATAATGTTTGGGTGCAACATACAACCAGGTTCGATTTTTACGATTTCATCTGCCAGTGATGTAACAAACTGGTCTAGGTGCTTATCTTTAATACCTAACAACAAGCCAGGGTTCGTACAGAATTGCCCTACTCCTAAGGTCACTGAACCCGCATAGGTCTTAGCCAATTCAGCTCCTTTTTCTTGAAGAACCCCAGGTAAAAAAACAACAGGGTTAACACTACCCATTTCTGCAAAAACAGGTATCGGCTCTTCTCTTTTTGCCGCCAAATCGTATAAGGCTCTGCCTCCTCGAATACTTCCGGTAAACCCAACAGCCTTCACCTTAGCATGTTGTACCAATTGCACACCGACTTCTATGCCACTACTGTTTAAATTTGAGAAGACACCTTCTGGCATGCCCGTTTTTTCTGCGGCTTTCACAATGGCTGATGCTATTAATTCTCCGGTCCCTGCATGCATGGGGTGAGACTTTACGATCACCGGACATCCAGCTGCCAAAGCGGCTGCCGTATCTCCACCAGCTGTA
>CAYQPI010000150.1:0-12518 GCA_964419405.1 uncultured Flavobacteriaceae bacterium | reverse complement strand
AAATAATTGGTTTCGTAATCATGGGCTTTGCGGTCCTTGGATTTCAGGATGTAAATGCACAGAGCATGTCGAAAAGTTTGGGTCTTCATGTATTTCCAGCTAATAATCAGGATCAGGCCACGCAAGAAGCCGATGAAGCAGCCTGTTATAAATGGGCAATTGATCAAACAGGATACGATCCGATTAATCCTACAGTTGTACAATCTGCTGAGGTAGATACTTCGGTTGATGGTACTGCGGTCAAAGGTTCTGCAAGAGGAGCGGCAGGTGGAGCTGCGGTTGGTGCAATTGCAGGAGATGCTGGTAAAGGGGCAGCCATAGGTGCAACTGTTGGAGGCGTTCGAGGAATCAGAGCAAAAAAAGGCGGAGATGCCCAGCAACAGCAAGCCAATGATCAGGCAGCTGCAGCTGCAAGTGCAGACCTGGCAGCTGATTATAACAAAGCCTTTGCAGTTTGTATGGAAGGAAAAGGATATTCGGTGAAGTAGCGCGAAAATTGATAGATAGATATTGATCTATTTAAGTATACTCACAAAAAAACCTCCTAACTGTTAGGAGGTTTATTTATCCTCGTTAATCATCAATTAAAAAACGGGAACCAATAATTCTACCGTTCCTATATCTGTTGTCTCGCCTTTTTCAACCATAATGACATCTGAATTATACATGATATATTTAAGATGTTCGATCTTTATTTTATAGTCACCCGGGTCGAGACCCTGGATGATAAAATCACCATTTTCGTTCGTACTTGTCTGGGTGACATAAACCTCATCTTTTGTGTACAAACTTATCTTGGCATTCTCAAGCGGTAGGGCAGTATCTGTTCCATCACTTGCAATAGGTTTGGCTGTGACCTTTCCCTTAACCGAGCCAGAATTAACTTCGGCATTTACTCTAATCACCGGTTTTAAATTATATTTTCCAGAATTCCCAGCCTTAACGATAGATTTGTCAACATCCCAATCTAATATAAACGTATAGGAATATCCAGGTTCGAGTTCAGTATTTATTTTGAGCTTTAATCCTGATTGCTGAGCACTAGGTGTGTCCAGATCAATCGGGTTTTCCTCTCCTTCAATCACCAGAGAATTATTATCTCCTAAAACCAACCTGACTTGTTGAAGCATTCCTGAAGGAATTAGAACGTCTGACAAAATGAGCTCATTTCCGGCTACCAACTCAGTCAAATCAACAATAATGGGCGAAAAATTATCTGGAACAAGGCTTGTCCACCCTTCGTCATCCTCAGTACTATTGTATAGCACATCTATAATTTCAACGTTGACTTCTTCGTAGTCACCAGGAGCATCCACTAGTTTTAACTGAAGTCTTGAAGTCTTTTCTATATTGTCATTGTCCTTATTGCAACTTAAGAACCCTAAAACCATCACGAGAGACATGACAGTCAAAAATACATTTTTTTTCATAGCATTGAATTTTGGGATAAATCTAAAAATGATTTCTGAAGATATTCTGAAGGATTAATAGATATTGGTTGTTACTATTTGCTGATTTATGTCAAAACTTGCTAAGTAATTTAATTGTAATGAATACTCAAAAGATGTAGATAAAGACCCATCCACTTTGCGTATGGAATTTTTTGTTTTCATCCAGTCTCTTAAAACCAAGCTTGATTGGAGCGGTTTTGCCTTGCGGCGAGTCCCTGTCGGGCCCATTAACAAAAAAAGACCCAGCCGTTTCACGTCTGTATTTTTTTGTTTCTTCCAGTCTCTTAAAAGCAAGCTTTACGATCCTGTTAGAAACAAAAAAACCAGGTTTAAAAACCTGGTCTTTTTTCATGTACTCGGAGCGGGACTTGAACCCGCACGAACATTACTGCTCATTGGATTTTAAGTCCAACGTGTCTACCAATTCCACCATCCGAGCCTATGTGTTTATTGGTTGTAATTAAAGTGGAGCGAAAGACGGGATTTGAACCCGCGACCCTCACCTTGGCAAGGTGATGCTCTACCCCTGAGCTACTTTCGCATTAGTTTTAGTCAATGAACAAGGCAATTTCGAATTGCCATCCTAATATCCAAACACATCATCTATTTCTTATTAGGAGGCGCAAATTTAAAACATTTTAATAAATCGCAAAGCTTTTTTGCCCATATTTTTAATATTTTTTTATGTGGTTAATCTTAATTAATGGATATATTTGCACCGATTTTAAAAACAGGCATTTAGCAAGGTGGAAGCGGTAGCAGTAAAACATAATATTATAGGGGATCTAAAAGAATTGACCAAGTTTGGGTTGTCTCTTAGTGTTGTTTTTTCTTCTATTGCAGGATATTTGCTGGCTGTTGATGTGGTTGATATCAAAACTGTTGTGTTACTTTCTATTGGTGGTTACTGTATGGTAGGCGCATCGAATGCTTTTAATCAGATTATTGAGCGTGGCCCCGATGCGGTAATGAAAAGAACCATGGACCGACCTATTCCCCAAGGAAGAATATCGGTCAACATGGCCATGTTTATAGCGGTTTCTTTAACATTGATGGGTCTGGTCATTCTGTTTAATATCAATCAGAAAACAGCTTTATTTGGAGCCATTTCTATTTTTTTATACACTTCTGCATACACACCTTTAAAACCTGTCACCCCGCTGTCGGTATTTGTGGGGGCCATTCCTGGTGCCATTCCTTTTATGTTGGGATGGGTTGCTGCAACAGGTAGTTTTGGGATTGAAGCCGGAATGCTATTTATGATCCAGTTCTTTTGGCAGTTTCCGCATTTTTGGGCGATTGGCTGGTTGCAGTTTGATGAATATAAGAAAGCCGGTTTTAATATGATGCCAACGGGTGAAAAAAACACCAAAGCCTCGAAACTTATTATTGTCTATACAATATTCATGTTGCTCGTTTCGATATTTCCGGTGTTTAGATATACGGGAGACTTATATTTGTTGCCTGGTTCGGCCATCGTGATTTTTGGTCTTGGACTCTTCATGTTGTATTATGGGGTTAAACTTCACAAAGAGCAATCTGATAAGATGGCAAGGAAACTGATGTTATCAAGCGTTTTATACATAACTTTGATCCAAATTATATTTGTGATTGACAAATTCTTACACTAACAGAAGCATGGAACAAAAAACGAGAGAAAAGACTTTTAAGCAGATGCTGTGGATTTCTATGATCAGTATGACCATGATGTTCGCTGGTTTGACCAGTGCTTATGTGGTGAGTAAAGGAAGAGAAGACTGGGTTAGTTTTGTACTCCCTTCTGCATTTTTTATTAGTACGATACTCATCTTGTTGAGCAGTCTTTCATTTTATATCGCTAAAAAGAACTTGCTGTCAGGCGATCTGAACAAAACGACCTTGTTTTTAACACTGACGCTGATTTTAGGTATTAGTTTTGTTTTTTATCAATTTATTGGGTTCAATCAATTAATCGAAGCGGGTTTGTATACCACAGGACCCCAGAGTAATGTAGCCTCTTCGTTTTTATACGTTATTACCGGAGCACACCTCTTGCATATTTTTGCAGGAATTATATCTCTGGTAGTGGTTCTTTTTAAAAACATAGCGGGTAAGTATACAGCTGAAAGTCATTTAGGCTTTTCTTTAGGGGCAATTTTCTGGCATTTTGTAGATGCTTTATGGATTTATCTTTTTGTCTTTTTCTATTTTATAGGTTAAACCCAACATTTTTGCCTTATTGATTCTATTTATCAATAATTTTTATATTTTTGCTGCTCAGTGTAAAACATGACAAAAGTCAGTTTTATTAGAGAAAAAAAGATCAATTAAATTAAACTTTTTTTATGGAGGCAATTGTTGCTGATTCCCCAAAGGGAGGAGCTTGGAGCGGAGGAAATAACAGACCTTTCGATTCGAGTTATGGTAAGATGATGATGTGGTTCTTTATCATGTCTGATGCACTTACATTTTCAGGATTTTTAGGAGCCTATGGTTTTATACGTTTTAAGTACCTGGATTCATGGCCGATTGCTGATGAAGTATTTACGCATATTCCATTTATACATGGTGATTTCCCGATGTATTATGTAGCCTTTATGACGTTCATTCTGATCTTTTCATCTGTAACTATGGTGTTGGCCGTAGATGCTGGAAAGCATATGCAGAAAGGAAAAGTCATTCTTTATATGGGTCTTACGATTATTGGAGGTTTGATCTTCTTGGGTTCTCAGGCCTGGGAATGGAAAACGTTTATCAAAGGAAGTTATGGAGCAGTTCAATTGCAGGATGGAAAGATTGTGCAGTTTGTTGATGCTTCAGGCCACCAGATCAGTTTGGGAAGTTTTGCATCTCACACAGCTACTGACAGGGTACAACACAAGAAGGAAAACGGCTTATGGTTTGTTTCAGAACCATCGATTCCATCAGTTACTTTACAGCAGGTTAAGGAGGGCTTTGCAGCCAATCCGGATGTCAGAATGCGAACGGAATTGATCAACCTTGATACCAAAGAGAAGACAATCGTCTCTAGAGAGGAAGCCAATAAGTTCCTTGAAAAGGCAACTATGGTTGTTGAAGGAGCCAATCTTACTGAAAACGAATATGGTAAAACATTGTTTGCTGATTTCTTCTTCTTTATTACAGGGTTTCACGGATTCCACGTTTTTTCAGGAATCTTGATCAATGTCATTATCTTTTTTAATGTGATTATCGGTACTTATGAGCGAAGAGGTCATTATGAAATGGTTGAAAAAGTGGGTCTTTACTGGCACTTTGTCGATCTTGTATGGGTATTTGTTTTCACGTTCTTCTATTTGATATAAAAATTTATTTATAAAATGTCACACGCTAAATCACACACAGCATTAATTTGGAAAGTGTTCGCTTTTCTTTCACTGGTTACTATTGTTGAAGTTATCCTGGGGATTGTAAAACCAGCATCATTGAATCTAACCCAGGTTCTAGGAACAAGCATTCTAAACTGGATATTCTTGATTCTTACCTTGGTAAAAGCCTATGGAATTGCCTGGTATTTCATGCATTTAAAAGACGAGAAGACCTGGTTTAGAAGGTCAATTGTATGGCCGGTCGTATTCTTGATCGCTTATTTGGCTTTCTTTTTATTATATGAAGGAGATGCAGTAGGAATCATTGATCAGGAATGGACAAGATGGTCTTATAACTAATCCATTTTAAAACGAATATTGAAGTGTTTTGAGTTTTCAAAACACTTTTTTTATACCTTTACTTTATGGCAAAACCAGGTAAAAATACCATCGTATTATCATTGCTGTTCTTTGGACCTTTGCTGTTTTATTTGTTCCTGCTTACAGGCACCAATAATTTTGCAAAACTTCCGGTTGTCACTGAAAAGATCAGTGATGTTGAGGCTTTTAGCGATGGTGATTCCATACGTTTGGAGAATAGCATTAGCGTTTTGTGTTTTTTGGGTAGTGACTTATTACAACATAAGACCAATGCTTTGAATTTGAATGAAAAGATCTATAAACATTTTTATGGGTTTAAAGGATTTCAGTTTGTAGTGGTATTGCCGAAAGGCTCAGAGGCCGCTGCAGCTCAGTTAAAGAAGGAACTGGGAGTAACGTATAATGTTGATAAATGGCACTTTTTATTTGGAGATAAAGAGGAGGTTTTACGAATGTTTGCGAGTCTCAAAACGAGCTATGAACTGGATGAAAACATGTATAGTCCTTATGCTTTTATTGTCGACAGAGAATTAAATCTCAGAGGGAGAAATGACGAAGAGGCTAAGCATGACGGACTGTTATACGGTTATAATGCTGAATCAGTAGCTACCGTGCATCAGGAGATGGTGGATGATGTTAAAGTAGTGATGGCTGAATACAGGCTTGCTTTAAAAAAGAATAAGAGAGAAATTTAAGGGAACAATTCAGACAGAAGGGTATGAAAAAAAATTCTTACGTTGCAATCGCTTTTATCATCTTGGTTTTCGGAATTTATGCAGTTCCAAAAATAGTTGAAAGACTATCTGGTGGGGAAGAATTGATGAAATTTGAAAAAGTTCCTGAATTTGAATTCACAGATCAAGACAATCAGTTAGTGTCGAATGAAGCTTATGAAAACAAGGTGTATCTCGTAGAGTTCTTTTTTACTTCCTGTCCAACGATCTGTCCCAGGATGAATGAGAACATGGTGAAGATTCAAAAAGAGTTTTATGGAAACCCTTCCTTTGGAATTGCATCTATTTCTATAGACCCTGACAGAGACACACCTGAAGTTTTAAAGGCCTACGCAGCTGAAAAAGGTGCTAATTTGAAGAATTGGCATTTTTTAACCGGAGATAAGAAGTCTATTTATTCTTTTTCAAACGATGGATTTAAGTTATATGCCGGTGAAAACAAGGATGTTGAAGGCGGATTTGAACATTCGGGACTGTTTGCTCTTATTGATAAGGATGGATATATTAGATCAAGGACGGTTAAAAACGGTGATATTGAGAATCCGATCAAGTTTTACAACGGCCTTGAGGATAAGGAGATTCAATGGTTAAAGGAGGATATTAAATTACTATTAAAAGAATAAGGCTGCATGGAACCTTCTAAAAAATACAATCGAATCATTGTGGTTTTATCTATCCTCATCCCACTTGCTGTAGCTGGATTGTTTGGTGTAAAATTAGATGTAGAATTGCCTGTTTTTTTACCACCTATTTATGCAGGAATCAATGCAATCACAGCTGTTGTGTTAATTACAGCAGTTTGGGCCGTTAAAATCAAAAATATAGTACTGCACAGGCGTATGATGAAGACTGCCATTGTTTTATCAGCCTTATTTTTAGTTTTTTATGTACTGTATCATATGACCTCTGATTCTACTTCCTATGGCGGTGAAGGTGTGGTAAAGATCCTGTATTTCTTTATTTTGATTTCTCATATCCTTCTATCCATCGTCGTGATTCCATTTGTGTTGATCACCTTTGTTCGTGGCATTACCAATGATATTGAAAGGCATAAGAAAATCGCCAGAATTACGTTTCCCTTGTGGCTTTATGTTACCGTTTCTGGAGTGATCGTTTATTGGATGATCTCTCCTTACTACGCCTAATTAACTGCCAAACCCGGCTGTCGGAATCTGGCAGTTTTAATTATTGCTTATTTTTGAGTTTTGATCAGTGTGGCCAGATATTGGTACTTATGGTTTCTACTGGCAATTCCCTTGTTGATCTGTTTTATTTCTTCCTCCGTAAATTCCTGGTTTTCTGAACTTTCGGGAGGATTGAACATTTGGTCATAGTCCTTATACATATCAACTGTGATATGCGTGGCATAGGTGTCAGAACCATATGGGGACATAAATCTCAGCAAGCCCCAGCTACCTCTTAGGCCATTGTCTACATCTCTTTGGTGCATGGGTTTAAAGATCTCCGATTCCATTTTTTCATAAGTAGCTGCATTGCCAGCTTCAACCTTCATCATGTTGATGGCTGCAACCGTGCCTAATTCCATGTTAAAATCACCGGTAGTGGCATCAATCTCTTCTAAATAGATTCTCACTGCCAGATCTCGTGACTTTGATGTCTTAGACATGTGTTTTTCAATTTCTTCTTCAGACATAGCCGGATAGGCGGCTTTGACAGCAGCCCCGAAATCACCTGCTCCGCTCATCATTTTTACAGGATCACTATAGAGATTTACTGTCAAGTATTGAAAGTGTTGATCTTCTCCTCCGGGTTGCAACCTCCAAAGGTCCCAGCCAATGATGTCACCATTAGCTACTCGCTGTTCATGGATCTTCGCCCAGAATTCTTCGGTTTCTCCATAGGCGGTTTCTTGTTCATTATCGACTTTCATAAACTCGAATACCAAATAAAGTTTTTCCTGTGCGTTTAATTGCAAGGTCATGAGCAATGCAAACGCAATAATCATTAATTTTTTCATAATAGTTTGGTTTTGATTACATGTGATGCTCTTAAGTTAACAAAATTTACGGAGATTTAAAAATAAAAATTCGTATATTACATTGATATTCAGGGTGAAACAGTTTTTTTGTGCCTGATTTTAACCAATTGACTAGCTTTTTAAATCCTTATCTTTTAAAAAATGAAAACCAAACTAAGCCTATTTATTTTCGTATTGACAACCCTTATTTTAGGAACTCTTTATTTCAATTTTTATAGCGTGAATGAAATTGCTCAGCCAAAAATGGCTGGGATGAATGTACTAAAATGTACCTCAACAAACTTCTTGTTAGACCCGATAGATTCAAGCAAGCAGGTGTCCCCCTTGTTTGATAATTTGGGGAGCCATGCCTTTAAAATTCATACAACTTCTAAAATGGCTCAAACCTTTTTTAATCAGGGATTGAATCTGGGCTTTGCCTTTAATCATGCTGAATCCCATCGCTCTTTTTTAGAAGCATCAAGACTGGATCCAGAAGCCGGTATGACCTATTGGGGGCAGGCCCTGGTGTTAGGACCAAACATTAACGATCAGATTCCTGATACGGAAAGACGGCTGAAGGCCTATGAAGCCATCATGGAAGCAAAAAATAATAGCGATCAGTTAAGTGACAAGGAAAAAGCCATGATAAAGGCCCTGTCGGCCAGGTATTCTAAAGATACCTTGCTAGACTTAAAGGAATTAAATATGGCCTATATGCATGCGATGGAGGAGGTGGCAAAGCAGTATCCTAATGATGCCGATATATTAACCTTATATGCTGCTTCAATTATGAATACCGTTCCCTGGGATTACTGGGATGAAAACGGAGATCCTTCCCCGAATATTCCTCAGGCTAAAGAAGCGCTGGAGCAGGCGATAAAAATAAACCCTGAACACCCTGGAGCCCATCATTATTATATTCATATGGTAGAGTTACCAAAACCAGATATGGCAGTACCCAGTGCTGAAAAATTATCTCTTTTAATGCCTGGGGCGGGGCATATGGTCCACATGCCAGGGCATATTTATATGCGCGTGGGTAGGTATAAAGAGGCGGTAGAAGTTAATCAGGCCGCGATTTTGGTTGATGAAGATTATATTTCTCAGTGTTATGCGCAAGGCATGTATCCTTTAGGCTATTATCCGCATAATATTCATTTTTTATGGTCAGCGGCAAGTATGCTTGGCAATGAAAAACTATCCATCGATGCTGCTAAAAAAACGGCAGAAAAAGTTTCTCCAAGCATGCTTGAAGTAGACCGAGTGTTTGAAAATTTAGCATCAACTCCTTTGCTGGCCTATCTCAGGTTCGGGAAATGGAATGAAATTCTCACCACCCCTGCACCCGGTGAATCCTTTACCTATTTAAATATGATCTGGCATTATTCAAGAGGAATGGCCTTTATTCGAAAAGGGAACCTCAAAGAAGCTGAGGAAGAATTGTCATTTCTGAAAAATCGGGATAAAGAATTGGGTCATGAAAATATTTCAAAAGTGGCTTATGAATCTCTGGCAGGAGAATTTATGGCTGCATCAGGAGATGTATCTGCAGGAATAAATCATTTAAAGCAGGCGGTTCTTTTTGAGGATGAACTTCCTTATAATGAGCCAGCAGAGTGGTATATTCCAACAAGACAACAATTAGGTGTATTACTGTTAAAAGCAGAGAAGTTTGCAGAAGCAGAGAAGATTTATCGCGAAGATCTTGACTATTACAGGCAAAATGGATGGTCCTTGATAGGCTTGCATAAAAGCCTCATAGGCCAGCAAAAGTTGGACGAAGCTGGTCGGGTCATGAAGGAATTTGAGATCGCATGGGAACATGCAGATATCGAGATTCAGAATTCAATGTTATAGTGTTTTAACTCCAATAAGATTTGGACAGTCATGACCATATGCTTAATTTTGCCTCGTTATTTTTTGCTGTCTAAGATGAGTAATATGAGTTAAGCAATCTACATGTATAAAAAAGTATTTTTTTTTATTTTACTGTCTATTTCCTCAGATACTTTTGGCCAATGTGCCATGTGCCGTGCCGTAGTTGAGCAGGGAGGAGAAGAAGTGGCTGAGGGTATTAATTCAGGCATCGTTTATTTGATGGCCTTTCCATATTTGTTGATTGCAGTAGCCTTCTATCTGTTCTATCGAAGTTGGAAGAAATCTTCAATGAGATAATTTTTAAGAAATAGTGTAACAAATATTTTAAGACCTCGTCTTATATTCAAAATTCCAATATCGAAAGTTATCATTTATGAAAGCACCACTAAGCCTGATTTTGTTTTTCAGTATTATTTTATCTGTTCAATCTCAGGAAACTAATCCGGATATAAAGAAATGGACCCTGCGAGAATGTGTAGATTATGCCATTGAAAATAATATTAGTGTAAAACAATCAGAGAATAATATAGCTCTGGCAGAGGTAGATAAAAGAGCCGCCATAGGAAACTTTATTCCGAATCTGAACTTTAGCAGTTCTGCGGCCTGGAATTCAGGTTTGACGACAGATGTTACAACAGGAGTTCTGATCAATCAAACTACTCAGACAACAAGTGGAGGTATTTCTTCGGGAGTTGCTATATATAGAGGTTTTAGAAATCAAAACGAGTTAAGAAGGGCTGAGTTAAGTATTCTTGCCAGTCAATATCAGCTCGATCAAATGAAGGATGATATTTCCTTGTTTGTGATCAATGCTTATTTGGAAGTATTATTCAGTAAGGAAGCAGTGAATGTTGCCATTCCACAGGTTGAAATCACTAAGGAACAATTAGAAAGAACAAAACAATTGGTTGAGGCAGGAACACTTCCTCGAGGAGATATGCTGGATGTTGAAGCCACCTTGGCCAACGATGAGCAGAATTTGATCATCACCCAGAACAGAGTGCGTTTGGCCTTGATTTCACTGGCTCAGTTGTTACAATTAGAAGACTATGATAATTTTGATATAGCAAATGAAGAAATAGAAACCTTGCCTTTGATCAACTTGCCTGAGTATTCAGTAGACATGATTTATGAAAAGGCCTTAGAGACGCGTAACGAAATTAAAGTAGCCAAAGCAAATATTGAAATTGCAGAGAAAGATGTGAAGTTGGCAAAAGGAGCCTTACAACCTACCTTGTCGGGTTTTTACAATTGGAATTCAAGGTATTCGGATAGAGATCAGATTATTGGTTCAGCCATTGACCCTAACAACCCAACAGTTGTTATCGGACAGGTAGAAACAACAGGAGATAATGTAATTGCTCCAAATTTCGGACCTGTTTTAGGCCCTGCCGATGATTTCTTTACACAAATCGATAACAATAAAGGTTCGGCTTTTGGTCTGTCTTTACAGATTCCAATATTAAATGGGTTTAGTGCCTCTAACAATGTGCGAAGAGCTAAAATCAATTACGATCAACAAAAGTTTCAATTAGAACAGGAAGAACTGGATCTTGAAAAAATTATACATCAGGTGTACTCAGATGCTGTTGGCGCTTTAAAATTATATGATGCAACCAAAAGATCTTTAGAGGCCAGAGAGGTGTCCTTTGAATATGCACAGGAAAGATTTGACGTGGGAGTATTAAACTCTTTTGACTATAGTCAGATCAAGAATAGATTGGTAACGGCTAACTCTGATTTCTTAAGAGCGAAATACGATTTTATATTTAGAGTTAAATTATTAGAATATTACTACGGTATTCCTGTGGAGAACCTTTAATCGCAAATTGATATTGGGAATCATTCTAAACATAGAAACAGCAACAAAAAACTGCTCGGTCAGTATTTCTAAAGAGAATGAAATAATCGCCTTAAGAGAATTGAATGAAGGCAGATTCTCCCATGCTGAAAAATTACATAGTTTTATACTAGAAACGGTCAGGGAAGCAGGTGTGGCAATGCAAGATTTAAATGCCATTGCCATCAGTAAAGGTCCTGGATCATATACGGGTCTAAGGATAGGGGTATCTGCTGCCAAAGGTCTGTGCTATGCGCTTGACAAACCGCTGATATCAGTATCAACTTTAGAAAGTATGGCACATGCTGTGTCTCTCAAAAAGGGAGAGCTTGTTGTACCCATGCTGGACGCGCGTAGAATGGAAGTCTACAGTGCGGTTTTTGATGCTCATTACAAACAGGTACGATCGATACAGGCAGAAATCATAGATGATAATTCATTCTCAGAGGAGTTGTCAAAAGGCCTGGTTTACTTCGCAGGCGATGGAGCTGAAAAGTGCCAGGTGCATATCGAGCATGAAAATGCGATCTTTGTAAAAGACATATACCCTTCTGCCCGTGAAATGGCCCATCTATCTAACGACAAATATCAAGCAGGTGATTTCGAGGATGTCGCTTATTTTGAGCCCTTTTATTTAAAAGATTTTGTCGCTGGCACCCCTAAAAAATATTTTCAGTAAGTACTACGAGAATCAAGCCTATCAAGGCCGGAATGCCCTGTACATAAAATAACCTTATTTTTTTAGTAGAATAGGCACCATAAGCTCCAGCGATAACGACACAGGTCAGAAAAAATATAATGACATCCGTCAATTGAGCCACAGCTCCCCACAGCAAACCAGCCGCTAAAAACCCGTTATAGAGTCCCTGGTTAGCAGCGAGTACCTTTGACGTTTGGGCTTCTTCAAGTTTCATTCCAAAGGTTTTTAAGCCTTTGGGTTTGGTCCAG
>CAYQPI010000149.1:0-6235 GCA_964419405.1 uncultured Flavobacteriaceae bacterium | reverse complement strand
AGCAGACCGGGTAACACCACACTTTCATGTTCAAATTCCGCATCTATCAATTCAACGTAAAACGACCACATGTTAAAAAAGTCATAGACGTAGATCATTTTATCATTTTCATGTTGAAAGACATTGTCAATAGATAGATCGCACATTTGAATTTTTACATCCAGTCCGTCCCCCATGTCAAATAAAGGATGTTCCTCTCCCTGAACCCAGGTGTCGTCAGATCTGTAGAAGGAAGCCATTTCTTCACCGCTAAATCCAAAAGAGTTGGTGATGGCATTGTGAAGATCTTCTAAACTAGAAGATGCATCGATGGCAATATCTCTGATCACATCTTCTTCTGTGTTCAAGATCACTCTTATTTTATATACCATAACCTGCAGTATTAATTTTTTGCAAAAATAATACTTTAATCCAAAAGTGTTACTTTTACCTTGTTAAAAATGTAATAATTATACCTGCTTAATGACAGATGCCCAGGCTTTAGAAAAACTAAACTCCATCAATAAGAACACCTTAATGGAGACGCTCGATATTTCATATGTTGATATAGGAGAGGATTATCTGGTGGCCACAATGCCAGTGAGTTCTAGAGTACATCAACCAATGGGTCTTCTGCACGGAGGTGCCTCAGTGGCCCTGGCCGAAAGCGTTGCAAGCGCCGCTTCTTATCATATGATTGATCATGAACATCAAGAGGTAAGAGGTCTGGAAATCAATGCAAACCATGTGAGAAGCATAAGGGAAGGGACAGTAAGGGCCACGGCAAAGATTCTGCATAAAGGAAGAACTACTTTGTTGTGGGAAATAAGAATTGAAGATGAACAGCAACGATTGATTTCTCTTTGTAAGCTTACCTGTATCATCCTGTCAAAGAAATAAATTTCCGGGTATGAACCTTCAAACTGTTAAGAAAATCCTCAAAATTATTGCCTGGGTATTTCTGATTCTCATCAGCTTGTTGATCTTTCTTCTGTACTACTTTACAAAACCATCTTCAGATGCTGCCATATACGAGAAGTTTGAGGAGGAGAACAGGAAGCCTTTTATTAGCCATGTTGCGTTTAAAGAGCATCTGGTGAGAGTGATCCAGATGCAGGAGAAGCAAGATCCAACACTTCCGACGATATTCTTTGTACACGGATCTCCTGGGTCCTCCATGGATTTTCAGCGGTATTTAAAAGATTCAACCTTGAATGCAAAGGCCAACTTAATGACCTATGACAGGGTGGGCTACGGACCTGAAAATACCGGTGAAGTTTTAGGCTCTTTAGAAGAAGAAATACATTTATTGCACCAGATTATTCAAGATCAGGATGCTTCTAATATCATTTTGGTGGGCTATTCTTATGGAGGAACGATTGTGATGGCTTCAGAATTGAGTTATAAAAAGAAGATGGCCCTAGCGGCATCGGTAAGAGGTGATCTGGAACCTATGTTTTGGGCAATGAATCTTTATAAATGGAAATTTACACGCCCCTTAGTGCCGAAAGTGTTTAGAGGTGCTAGTATTGAAAAATTCCGTCATGTGTCTGAATTGGGGTATTTTGAGAACAGATGGGGTGTGAGTCCTTCTAAGGTCTTATCGATTCATGGAAAAAAAGATTTTATTGTACCCTTTGAAAATTCCCTCTTTTTAGAGAAAATACTGAGTAAACGCAAATTTTCATTAATTCCACTGGAGGAAGGTGATCATTCACTAATTTGGACTAATTTTGATTTGATCAGAAATGAACTATTAAAAAGTTTGGCACAAGAATGAGTTTTGAGGAGCTATTGAAAAAGATTCAAATTGCAAAAGGAGAGCGGTTTCCTTTCGTGATCTATCGAAAACCCGAATCAGACGAGGTAGAGGTCTTGATTCAAAAAGACAGAAGCTTGGACTATGTTCAAGACTATTATAGATCAGGTTTTATTATGGCACCCTTTGATGATATGAAAAAAGCCATTTTATTTGCTGAAGAAAACATGGAGCGCTATAGAATTGATGCGAGCAGGCAGCTTGAATTACTTGCATCTAGGTCTAAAACAATCCGAGGAAAAATAGAAGATACAGAGGCCGAATCAAGACATGTGAAACTCATTAAAAAAGGAATTGATGAGATTAAAAAGGGCCGTATTGATAAAATAGTTTTGTCAAGATGCGAGCAGTATGAATTGAATAATATTGATGTTTCTGATGTGTTTCTGCGGTTGATGAACAAATACCCAGCAGCCTTTGTGTATGTATGGTATCATCCTGAGGTGGGGATATGGGCAGGTGCCAGCCCAGAATTATTGTTGAAGACTAGCGGGGCAAATTTTCAAACCATGTCATTGGCAGGAACCCAAAAATATCCAGGGCATCTGGATGTCAGTTGGGGAGATAAGGAAAAAAAAGAGCAACAGATCGTCACTGATCACATTATTGAATCACTCGATGACGCTCAACTAAAAGTGAGCAGAACCTATACGCGCAAGGCCGGAAGTTTGTTACACCTTTGTACAGATATCAATGGGAGTTTAAAGGCGCGTTCTTCTTTAAAGGATCTTATAGAAAAATTACACCCAACAGCTGCCATTTGCGGTTTTCCTAAAAGTGATGCCAGAGCGTTTATCGTTCAGGAAGAAGGCTACGATCGTTCTTATTATACAGGGTTTTTAGGAGAAATGAACATGACAGATAGCAGACGAACCCAAACGGAACAAATTTCAAAATCGAACTTGTTTGTGAATTTAAGATGTATGAGATTGGAAGAAAAGTCTCAAACTATTGCCACTGTTTATGTTGGAGGAGGCATCACTTTGGAGAGCGATCCCCTGGCTGAATGGAAAGAAACAGTGGATAAGAGTTTCATTATGAAGTCGGTACTTGAATCGTAAATGAGCAGGCTAATTCATATCTTAATCAGGAAAAAACACTTATTTTTGCCTAGTATTTTTACCCGCTTTCATGCCTAAATATCCCAAAAAGAAAATAGCCCAATTACTTTTGCAAACTTGCGTAGCACATGAAATCGAAAAAGTGGTCATATCACCAGGTTCGAGAAATGCGCCGCTTACTTTAGGTTTTGTGAACCACCCTGGTATTCGTACCTATAGTATCGTTGATGAAAGATGTGCTGCTTTTTTTGCTCTGGGTATGGCACAGCAATCAAGAAAACCTGTTGCCTTGCTATGTACTTCAGGCTCGGCTTTGTTGAATTATTATCCGGCGATTGCCGAAGCATACTACAGCCATATTCCTCTTGTTGTCATATCGGCTGACAGACCAAAACACCTGATCGATATTGGAGACGGACAAACCATAAGACAGGAGGGAATTTATAAGAATCATATTTTAAGTGAAACAAATCTTCCGTCAGAAGCTGAGTACCCTACTTTGGAAGATCTTGATAAAGACTTACCTGTTCTGGCCACAGCGTTGAAAATTGCGCTGGAGACAGCAAAAAATAACATGGGCCCGGTGCATATAAATATAGCTTTTGATGAGCCTTTGTATGAAACCATTCCAGATTTAAATGATTTTGGTTCCCTCATTGAACTTACCGAAAAAAAGATCGTGGGTTCTCTGCTGGATGAAGTCCCTCTGGAGCTGAGGTCTTTAGAGAAATTTGCAAAAAAATGGAATGAGTCTTCAAGAAAGATGGTGCTGATTGGAAGTCATTATCCTGATGAATTGTTGTCGGTTCAGATGCAGCATCTCATTAAGGACCCCTCGGTAATAATTTTAACAGAAACCAGTTCAAATATAGCTGGAGAATCTTTTATTAATTGTATCGATCAATTGATATTTCCACTGGACGATACTGAATTTGAAATGCTGAAGCCTGAAATTTTACTCAGCTTTGGCGGGATGGTGGTCTCTAAAAAGATCAAGCAAATGCTCCGGAAAAATCAGCCTGTAGAACACTGGCATGTTGATCGCTATACTGCTCTGGATACTTTTCATTGTTTGACGCATCATTTTGGTATTTCTCCTCAATTATTCTTTAGCCAGTTCTTCTTTTTAAGCCAGCATATGGAGAGTAATTATCAAAGAGAGTGGCTCGACTTGAAGCAGGGCAGAAAAGAGGCTCATAAAAAGTATGTGAAGCAGATCGAGTATTCAGATATGAAAGTTTTTGACCAGGTTTTAGATAGCCTTCCAGAACAAACCCATATACAATTTGCAAATAGTTCGATCATCAGGTATTCACAACTTTTTGACCTGAGATCAAGTTTAAAAGTTTTTTGCAATCGCGGAACCAGTGGTATCGATGGTAGTACTTCTACTGCAATTGGTGCAGCGCTAGAAAACAAGGATCAAACTGTTTTGATAACAGGAGATGTCAGTTTTTTTTATGATAGCAATGCCCTTTGGAACAAATACATTCCGGCAAATTTTAGAATCATTTTAGTAAACAATAATGGCGGGGGGATATTTAGGATCATTCCCGGGCCTAAGTCATCAGAGGCCTTGTCATACTTTGATACACCACATGATTTACATGCTGAAGATTTGTGCAGGATGTATAACTTTTCTTATAGTAGTGCCAATAATATTCAGGAACTGAGCCAGCATTTGGCCACTTTCTACAAGGCTTCTGATAGACCTGCCTTGCTGGAAATTTGTACACCGCCTGAAGTCAGTGACATGGTATTGAAAAATTATTTTAAAGCCCTTACATAGGGGGTCAGTATTATCCTTGATCGTCGTTGTTGGGATCCTCGTTTTCCTCCTCAGGATTTCCATCGCTGTCTAAATATCCCAAGCGATCAGCCCTTTGTTTCTCCAGAATTCTTTCAATATTGGCGTAATAGCCGTCTGAATTAGGATTGTCTGAACCGATTTTAGCATAGCCATTTTTATAGTGTTTGAGTGCTTTTTTGTATTCGTATCCAGTTTCGTAGTACAAACCAATATAATAATCTCCCAGAGGAGTATCTGGATAGAGTCTCATGATCATTTTACCAAATTCTTCCAGGTAATCACCGTTTTGTTTGTCGATGATTATTGGCTCTATTTTGTAGATATCACTCTCTCTGATTTTTACGTTTGACCCGTATAAATATTCAATTTCAACATATTTTCTTTCTAAATATTCGATGGCATCTCCTGGATCCATGTCTGCAATTTCTTCATCAAATTCTTGTTGTGAGATGGCAGCAAATTGTTTAAACGTAAAGCCTATCGAACTAGCAGTTGCCTGTCCTATAGAAGCAGTTTTGCTCGCATTGGAGAAATCGTCATAGTGGTATTTGAAGTTGGGATTCTCAGATAATTTTAGCAGCCCATTCGTGCTGTTGATAGATGCCGTTCTCTTTTCTGTATTAAAATCACCACCACTTAGATAATAAAAATACTGTGTGATCAAACTCTGGCTTTTTAATTCGAGCTTTTGATGTAAATTCGGAGCGTAACTCGGATTAATATTGATATAGGCATTAAATACAGGAGTTTCTTCTAAAAAGAAATAATTGATAAAGTTTCCGGTCAAGGTGTTTCCTACGACCGTTTTAAACAGTGAAGTAGGGTAGTTGTCATCGAGATAAGGTAATAGTTCATCTCTTACAAAGCCATAGAATTTTGAACTCTCTTCATTTGGCAATCCTGTATCTTCGCTGTAGTCACAGTCTGAATAGCGTTCGTCATTTTGGTTCTGATAAATTCCGACAACAATTTGTTCAGGCGCCTTATCTCTGGCCGCAAACAGTTTTGAATTGGCTACATAAACATCAAAAAGATATTCTCCATCCATCAAAATGGCTACCGGATAGGTGTTTTTATTATTTTCTTTAAAGGAATCAGGAATGTAGATTTTCAAAATTCTTTCCTGGTTTAAATGAAACGAATTGAACTTCTTGTATACGATATTATCCTGGGCAGATCCTATAAATGAAACAAGGAATACTAAGAGCACTAACTTTCTCATGAGAAATGGTTTAAATTGTTTTTTGTTTGCATGACAAAAACGATCAACAAGAAGTTTAATCACTAAACTTTTGTTAATTTCGCTTCGTTTAATTAATTACCCAACGAGAAAAGAGGCTTATTATTTTGTAGAATCCGTAAAACTTATCAAATGAATCAACCCAAATGGCAAATTGCGAAAGAATATGAAGACATTACCTATAAGAAATGTGATGGAATCGCAAGAATTGCCTTTAACAGACCTGATGTAAGAAACGCTTTTAGACCACAGACCACCAAAGAGCTCTATGAGGCTTTTTATGATGCCCAGGAAGATGTAACAATTGGGGTTGTATTGCTGTCAGC
>CAYQPI010000148.1:0-9218 GCA_964419405.1 uncultured Flavobacteriaceae bacterium | reverse complement strand
TGGGTCGTATTGCTCAAGAAAATAATATAATTAGATTGGTATGATGCGTCTTCAATTTAAAACAGCTTCAATAGATCAGCTTGATGAAGCGTTGAATTTTTTTAAACTCGCGAGTAGCTCACTTGGAAAGAAGAAGGTGAGCCAATGGAATTATTGGGCAGATCCTCCTAAGGAAAAAATTGATTGGGTAAGAGAAGGCTTCGAAAAAAATGAATTTTATTTTGTTTACAATGGGGCAGATACCAAGGTGGCCATGTTCAGGCTATTGAAAACCGATACCTTGTATTGGGATGAGAAAGGGCTAGAAGCCAGCGTTAGATACGTACATTCTCTGGTTGTTCCCCCTGAATTTTCGGGCCTTGGAATTGGAAAAACTGTGTTACTTAACATTATCGAGGATCTCAAATCCCAAGGAATCAAAACATTTCGACTGGATTGTGATGGTTCAAATACAATACTTTGCCAATATTATGAATCATACGGGTTTAAAAAAGTTGGAGAAAAAACCACCAATTTTGCAGTTAATAATTTATATGAAATGTCACTGACATCAAAACACAACTCCTAGGAAATTCTTATCTTTCACAAATGAAAAAAGCTTCAAAATCTTATACCGTTGAAGAGCTTTCAAAGCTTTTAGACGGTTCTCTTATAGGTCATACAGACCAGCGTATTTCTGAACCGGAACAAATAGAATCTGCTACTGAAAATGCCATTACTTTTATCGGTCACAAAAAATATATTCCTTTGTGGGAAAAATCAAAAGCCTCAGCAGCCATCATAGATCGATCTATTGAGATGAAAATTCCAGGTGAAAACAGGGCTTTTATTGAAGTTGAAAATGCTGATTTGGCCATGGCAAAATTATTGGAGATTTTTACACCTGAAGCTCCCGAACTGACTATAGGAATTCACCCTACCGCCACGGTCAGCGATTCAGCTCAACTTGAACCTGGGGTTGCTATCGGAGCCAATGCCTATATTGGTCCCAAGGTCAAGATTGGTGCAAACACAAAAATATATCCAAATGTAACCATCATGGATGAGGCAGAAATTGGCAGTCATTCCTTAATAAAGTCGGGCACTGTTATAGGAGAACGATGCATCATAGGACATTACTGCATTATGCATGCCAATGTTAGTATCGGTTCAGATGGGTTTGGCTACAGACCAAGCCCTGATGGCAGAGGTATTGTCAAGATTGTGCATATTGGCAATGTCGTCATCGGAAATCAGGTTGAAATAGGATCTGGTTCTTGCGTTGACAGAGGTAAGTTCAGCTCAACAACCATTGGAGATGGAACAAAAATTGACAATTTGGTTCAAATTGCCCATAACTGTAAAATAGGCCGTGCTTGTATGATTGCCGCTCTTTGTGGTATCTCAGGTTCTGTAACCCTCGGTGATGGGGTGATCATGGCGGGTCAGGCGGCCATAAAAGATCATATCACTGTTGGAAATGGCGTTACTGTTGGTGGACGATCAGGAATTATGAACGACATTCCAGACGGCAAAACAATTTTGGGCTATCCTGCCATTGAAGCCAAAGACACACTCAGGCAATGGGCGGTTTTAAGAAGAATGGCCAAAAAATAAATTCTTTCTCTTGACAAGAAATGTACAAAATCTAAAACCAGATGCAATCATTTTTGACATGGATGGCACGCTATGGGATGCCGTGGCTACCTATACCCTTGCATGGAACGAATATTTTAAAAAGAAGGATGAAAATAAGGTGTTCAGCAAAACAGACCTGGATGCTTTAATGGGACTCGAAGAGGCCAAGTTTCTAGAAAAAATGCTTCCGGAAATGAGTCCTGAAGATAGAAAAGAAAGTTATCAGGAAGTGATACAATTACAATATGATTTAATCGATAAAATTGGCGGTCATATCTATCCTAAAGTTCAAACGTATCTTGAAAAATTAAGTGCGAAATACAAGCTGTTTATTGTAAGTAATTGCCCAAAACACACCATAAAACACTTTATGAAATTTGCTCAGATCGAGCATTTGATCACTGATGACAGGTCACATGGTCAGAATTACAAGGCAAAACATCAAAATATTTCTAGCCTTGTTCGCAAACATAAATTAAAACATCCTGTATACGTTGGCGATACCTTTGGAGATATGGAACAGAGCAATAAGGCCAATATCCCCTTTATTTTTATGACCTATGGTTTTGGCTCTTGCGAAACCTTTGAAAGGAGTTTCGATTCGTTTGAGGCGTTTGCGCTGTGCTATTTAAATGCCTAAATTCGAGCATTGAAGCCTTTAGACATATACATCATCAATGAATCTTAAACTCAGCACCAAATGAAAAAATTGTTTTACTTGTTTTTAGGACTTGTTGTAATAGGCATTTCCTGTAAAAATGATTCGAAAAAAGTAGTCGATCAGGAGCAAGCCAGGGAAATAGATACTTTGACTACAATACAAATTGAAACCGAAACATTATCGGAGTTCGCGCCTCAATCTACAGACCAACAAACGGCAAATAATATTAAAAATTTCCTGGTCCAAGACTATCTGAAAGACGACCTTTCCTTACTTCAGGACATTGATCGAAAATTTCAGTTTTATAAAGTAGATTTGAATGGAGATGGAAAGGATGAAATTTTTGTGCGCTTTATGAGCCCGTATTTTTGTGGTTCCGGCGGCTGTACCTTTCTTCTTTTAAATGATTTGGGAGAAGTTATTACGCGATTTTCGGTGACACGAGCACCCATATTCGTAGAATCAAAAAAAATCAATGGCTGGTCTTTACTCCTTGTAAAAGATGCCGGAGTTTTTAAAGAACTGACTTTTAAGGATGGCTCTTACCCGTCAAATCCTTCTGTGTTGCCAAAAGCACCCTATGATGCTCCAAGTGGCCATGCAGAGGTGCTCTTTCACGATGAACTCTATATCTCAAAAACCTTTGATTTTTAACCTTTATGAATTTAGCCTTTTATGTTTAAAAAAATTCATCAGTTAGAAAAGAAACTACTTTGTGGTCGTCATATGGAAATGTCCATGGCAAAGAATCGAACACAAGAATTATGGGCTTCTTTTATGCCACTTAAAAATACGATTAAAAATACGGTGAGCACTGATCTCTATTCAATGCAGGTCTATGAAAAAGGATCAGACTTCAAAACGATGAAGCCAACAAGTGTTTTTACCAAATGGGCAGCCGTTGAGGTAAGCGATCATTTAACTATTCCAAAAGGACTGAACCCTTATGAACTCCATGGAGGCCTGTATGCCGTTTTCATTCACAAAGGTTTGCCTGCCGATTTTCATAAAACTTTTGGCTATATATTTCAAGAATGGCTGCCAAAAGCCCCCTATCATATAGACGATAGGGAGCACTTTGAATTGTTGCCTGAGAACTACCGTCCTGATGATCCCCTGGCAGAAGAAGAGATCTGGATTCCAGTAAAAAAAAATAATCAATCCTAAAGATTCTTACAGTGGCTATTTTTGAAGAATTGCTCCACCGAATTACCAGGGCCAGGCTTTGGGAAGAAGCAAGTGTCATCAATCGTAACGATTATATTAAAGTTGCAGGGGCTACTGAAAGTCATTTATACCATATCCTCTCGGGTAGTGTCAGAATCTTTATGATCGACGAAAATGAAGAGCATACCATCCGCTTTGGATATGAAAATTCCATAGTCACCTGTCTCGATTCATTTTTAACTAGCAAACCCACAGCATTTTATATTCAGGCACTGAAAAAAACGACCTTCAGGTCTATAAAAAAAACTGACTTTTATTCGCTAATGGATCGAACCGCTATGAACCAAAACCTGTGGAGGCAAATTTTAGAGGCCTTTGTGATTCAACAAATGGAAAGAGAGACAGATTTATTGACAAGCCAGCCAGAAGAACGCTATCATCGCGTTTTAAAAAGAAGTCCACAATTATTTCAGGAAATCCCTCATAAATACATCGCCTCCTATCTGAGAATGAGTCCTGAGACATTATCAAGATTAAAAAAATCTTGATTTCAATCAATATAAAAGTAATTCTTAAGAGGCATTTTTGAGGAAAATTAATCGTCATGACTTTTACAACCACTGAATTATTAAAAGATTTAAAAAACAATACTCAGATGAATCAATCTGACCTGAACAGATTAATTCTTTGTTCAGAGCAAGATTTGAATAAACGCAGCCATGAAGATTCCTGGAGTGCGCTCGAATGCCTGGCACATCTTAATATTTACAGTAAATTTTATATCCCTGAAATTACTAAAAACCTGGAAAAAACAAGGTATAAAAAGCCAACAGCTGAATTTAAAAGCGGCCTTCTGGGGAATTATTTTGCAAATATGGTAGGGCCACTTGAGAATTCAAAAAAAATGAAAACACTAAACTCCAGTAATCCGATTGGAAGTGAACTTAGTCTCTCAACACTTGAGCAATTTGGCCTTTATCAAGAACAAACACTGGATATTCTTGAAAAAGCATCTTCTGTAGATCTGGCTAAAACCAAATGTGGTATAAGTATCGCTCCATGGCTTAAAATAAAACTCGGTGATGCCCTGAGAGTAGTTATCATGCATAACAGAAGACATATGATACAGGCTTTAAAAGCGGCAGAAATGAGCTAGGTATTTTTATGCAGCTCTTTTTTAAGCTTTTTTCTATCTTGCAGTGACCTTTTATGTAATTCATGGATCTCAGGAAGTTAGCCTTAGTCTTTTTTATCCTTTTAAAGTTTATACTGCAATATGTAGCCATTAACCCTATTTACGAATTGCACAGGGATGAATATTTGCATCTCGATCTGGGGAATCATTTGGCATGGGGCTATTTATCTGTACCTCCTGTAACCTCCTGGATTTCATTTTTGATCATCAGTCTCGGAAATTCAATTTTCTGGGTGAAGTTTTTTCCTGCGCTTTTTGGTGCCCTGACCATCTATTTTGTCTGGAAAACAGTGGAGGCTTTAGGAGGTAAATTATATGCATTAAGTCTCAGTGCCCTTTGTATCACTCTCTCGGCCCTTTTGAGAATCAATACGCTCTACCAGCCTAATTCCCTTGACTTCTTATTTTGGACAATGCTGTTTTATACTATAATACGATATGTTCAGACACATGAAAAAAAATGGTTTTGGATGGCGGGAATTATCTTTGCCTTTGGGTTTTTAAACAAATACAATATTTCATTTTTATTGCTGGGGCTTATTCCGGCAATTCTAATAAGTAAACAACGTCATTTATTTCTTCGTAGTGAACTGCTTTGGATCATGGCGCTAACACTGGTCTTGATCGCACCAAATCTTTGGTGGCAATATCAAAATGATTTTCCGGTTATTTGGCATTTATCAACTCTTTCCAAAACCCAATTGGTACATGTTAATAGATGGGACTTTTTGATTGATCAGATTTTCTTTTTTAGTGGGGCTCATGTTGTGCTATTGGCAGGATTCATTTCTTTTTTTTGGTTTCGACCCTTCAAAAAGTATAAATTTCTTTTTTGGACCTTGATTTTCGTATTAGGTTTTTATAGTTTCTTTAGAGCAAAAAGTTATTATGCCATGGGTCTTTATCCGATCTATATTGGATTTGGAGCCGTTTATGTAGAATACTTGTTAAGCAAAGGATGGAAATATAAAATGAGACCCGTTTTTCTAATCATTCCAATCCTTGTCATCATCCCTATTTTCCAGATTCTTTTGCCCGTTTTAAGTCCGCAAAAAATAGCTGATGATAACGAGACATATGAATCTTTGGGATTGTTGCGATGGGAAGATGGAAAAAATCATCTAATCCCTCAAGACTTCGCTGATATGGTGGGATGGAAAGAGCTTGCCGAAATAGTAGATGAAGCATTTACTCATGTTCAGAATAAAAATGCTACGCTCATTCATTGTGACGGATACGGTATGGCAGGTTCCATCAATTTTTATGCTGAGCAATCCTATACTGAGGCGTTAACCATGGAAGCAGATTATCTAAATTGGTATCCACTGGATCAAATGAGCATTAAAAATGTAATCCTGGTGAAAGGGCCCTGGGACGATGACCCTGAAAGAAAAAGAGAATTACCCTTGTTTGACTCTGTCACTTTGATAGGAACTGTTTCGAATGAATTCGCTCGAGATAAGGGGACAAAGGTGTATCTTTTATCTGGCGCCAAACAAGATATAAACGCGATTCTACAGGATGAAATTGAAAAGAAAAGACAAAGAATGAATGACTAATCCATCGAAAATAGCGATCACTGGTGGCACAGGGCATTTGGGAATCAACCTCATCAAAAAACTTGTAACTCAAAATTATCATGTCAAAGCCCTGATAAGACAGACCTCATTGCCATTTAAGCATAAAAATCTAGAATGGATCCAAGGCCATTTAGAAGATATGACCTCATTGGAGCACTTGGTTGAAAACTGTCAGACCCTAATTCATGCTGCCAGTGCGATATCACTGGGTGAAAAAAATCAAGACCTTGTGTTTCGGGTAAATGTTATGGGCACTGAGAATCTGCTCAAGGCCTGTGTGTCAAAACCAATTCGATTTATTTATATAAGTTCGTCCACTGTAGCCACAGACCCCCTTCATGATGAACCGTTCAATGAAACAAGGCCTTACCGAACGGATAATTCCTTTTTCTATGCCTGGACCAAAGCCCAGGCGGAACAAAGGGTCCTGGATGCTGTAAAAAATGATGATCTGGATGGGTGCATTCTAAGGCCTACGGCCATCCTAGGGCCTGAAGATTTGTCTCCCTCCCCTTTTGGCAGAACCATCTTAGATTTGCACAAAGGCAGGCTTCCTTTCATAACCGATGGAGGCTATAATATAATCGATGTAAGGGATCTGGTTCATACGATTATTTCTTCGATCTCAAAAGCTCAAAAAGGAAGTGTTTATTTGCTCGGCGGCTCTTATATCCCTCTAAAAGAACTAGCAAAAATGGCAAATGAAACTAAAACCCCTATCTCACTACCCATTGACCTTCTAATAAGCTTACTGCCAATAATCAGATTATATGACAGAATATTTTCTCTAAAATGGCCCATCAGTAAAGAAAGTCTTACAACCTTAAAACATGCGCCAAAAAATATGGATTGCACAAAGGCACTAAATGATCTCGGCCATAAAAACAGACCCGTTCAACAAACTGTTGATCATCTTTTAGAATGGTTTCTAAATAACAATATCAAATGACCTTAGTTACTTTAAACATTATTTGTATCATATGGGCAGGCATCGGATTAGGCTCATTTATCCTCTTACAATTTATCAATGCTCCCTATGGACGGCATATGAAAAAAGGCTGGGGACCAGAAATTTCAAATAAATGGGGCTGGATTATTATGGAGGCTCCTTCCTTTTTTATCATTCTTTTTTTTCACCTGAGTTCAGATCAAAGTACCTACGCTAGTTTGCTTTCCATTTTATGGTTGATCCACTATCTCAACCGCACCTTTATATATCCCTTTCGAATAAGAACCAAGGGTAAAAAAATGCCCTTGTTGATTGTTGGTTCAGCGATTTTCTTTAATTGCATCAATGCAGGCTTAAATGGCTACTTTCTTGCTCATTTTGAGACCTATGATGCAGCATCTTTTACCAGCCTTAATTTTATTCTTGGGGTTTGCCTTTTTATTCTTGGTTTTTTTATCAATCAAAAAAGCGACTATATATTGATCCATTTAAGAAAACCGGGTGAAACAGGATACAAGATTCCCAAAGGTTTTCTATTCAATTATATTTCTTGTCCTAATCTATTTGGTGAGCTGGTCCAATGGAGCGGATTTGCCCTAATGGCATGGAATTTTCCTGCACTCACCTTCCTTGTATGGACTTTTTCTAATTTGATGCCCAGGGCCCTTGGTCATCATAGATGGTACCAAAAAAACTTCAAAGAATATCCTAAAAAGAGAAAAGCTGTACTGCCAGGAATTTTGTAACTTATAGACTTACCTTTAAGTTATGAAGCTTTTTGTTTCTTTTTTACAACTGTATCTATTTTTGGTGGTTACTTCTCTCGGTGCCCAGGAAATTAAAGAATACCGATGGAAAAACCGTTTGGTCATTCTTGCAGCCGATACTAAAGAAAATGAACATCTCAAGAAGCAGATCAGCAACTTAGAAGCCGATCCTGAAGGACTAAATATCAGAAAAATCATTGTAATTTCTTTAATTCCTGGAATGCAAAAAACAGGTATTACGAAAAGCAATTATCAAGAGATCCAAAAGGGAAATTCATCTTTTCTCTCAACTGAAGATCCGTTTAGCTTTTATTTAATTGGACTTGATGGGGGCATCAAATATCGTTCAAATACGGTGGTTGAAAATGAAACCTTATTCAATCTGATCGACGTCATGCCTATGCGTCGCCAGGAAATTGCGAACCCTTGATGCTTTGTTAATTTCTGGTAACTAATTGGCATTTCTCAATTGGATAATGCCAAAAACGAGTCAAACGAATCAAAAATAGTATTATTTGATTCAAAATTTATAGTGACCTGATTCTGAAGCCTATAAATTTATTGAAACATTTTAACCTAATCTAAATATCAAACTTATGGAAGCCAAATTTGAAGAGTTTACAACTCAAATTCGTGGAGAGATCATTCTCCCCGAGCATGAAAATTACAATGAAACAAGGAAAGTTTATAATGGTATGATTGATAAACATCCGGGTATGATTGTTATGTGTGTTGATGTTGCCGATGTAATGGCAGCAGTGAATTATGGCAGAGAGAATAATCTTCTTGTCGCAGTACGCGGAGGAGGTCATAATGGCGGCGGACTTGGGATCTGTAACGACGGAATGGTGATAGACCTGTCTGGATTAAAGTTCGTGCGGGTCAATACTGAGGATAATACAGTAAGAGTAGGTGGAGGAAATCTCTGGGGTGAAGTAGATCATGCCACACATCCTTTTGGCCTGGCTGTACCCGCAGGAATCATATCATCTACCGGGGTCGGAGGTCTCACTCTTGGTGGAGGCGTTGGACATCTCTCCCGAAAGTATGGACTAACTATTGATAACCTGTTAGAGGCTGACATGGTGTTGGCAGATGGCTCTTTTGTTACCGTTAATGCTGATCAAAATGAAGACCTGTTCTGGGCCATAAGAGGTGGTGGAGGTAATTTTGGTATTGTAACTTCTTTTAAATTTCAAGGCCACCCTGTGAAAACCGTGATTGGCGGACCCACCCTCTGGCCTGTTGAACAAACAGAAGAAATTATGGAATGGTACCATGA
>CAYQPI010000147.1:0-6971 GCA_964419405.1 uncultured Flavobacteriaceae bacterium | reverse complement strand
TACTCGACTAAAAAATCGAGCTCTTTACAACTGACTTCGTACATGTTCTGAAGCCCATGATGTGATCGATAAAGGAATTCCCCCAAACCCTTTAGATCACTATTTTTTAAGCACTCAACCGCTTCAAGCGTCCTGCGATGCTCCTGAGAAGCATAAAGCGCACGGTTATACACATTTTCCGATAAATCCTGTTTAAATTCCTGAATGATGTTAGGCTCAATTTCAGCCAATGAAAGGTATTCAGGATACTTTTTTTGTATGGTAGTTAAAGCAGTATGACACTCTTCCCTCCTAACATTATACTCGCTGCTGGCCAGACTATGAGATACGTTGGTATTGAGTAATACAAGGGTATAAGGCGAAAAATCCGCTGGTATCAGCTCGTACTCCAAACTTTCACAGTTCAAAAGAATCAGACTCTTTTCTTGTCCTTTTACCACAGCGAATTGATCCATAATACCGCATTTCGTGCCAACAAACGTATGTTCTGCATCTCTGGACAATTTTATAATCTCAAGATCCGTCAAGCCAATGTCAAAAAGTTCATCTAATCCCTTAGCAATGCCGCATTCAAGCGCTGCTGAAGAACTAATTCCTGACCCCAATGGCAAATTGCTGTCTATCAAGCAATCAAATCCTTTGACCGCACCCGGTTTTAATAGGTTGATATGGTAAATGACCCCTAAGACATAGTTTTGCCATTCTGTCTGGCTTTTCTCTATTTTATTAAGATCGACTCGAAAACTATTTTTAAAATTCAATGAACGAATCTCACAATAGGCTGAATTGTTTTTTCTAAATCTGAAAGTAATCTTCTTGTCTATTGCTGCAGGGAGAACCAAGCCCCCGTTATAATCGATATGCTCCCCAATCAAATTTATCCTTCCCGGTGAATCAATAACTACATCCGCGTTAAACGAAGTTACATCTGACATTTCTTTTTGATTAACTGTTTCCAAGGTTACTTACAATTGATTTGATTATATATTTTTCAGAACTTTAAACAAATGCTTCTTTTAGTTCACTTATCTCTTAAACCGATCCCCTGACGATCAAATGATTCGGATTCTCAATATTTAAATTTTCATTATTAAGGATCATTTCGGCCAATCGCTTACCCATGGCATTAAAGTCCGTCGAAATGGTCGTAATTCCACCTTCAACAATCTCTTTTAGCAAAGTGTCATTATATGAAATGATACCTATATCGCTTGCCAGTGTCAAAGCTTCTTGTTTAATGCTCTTGATGATTTTAATAAGACTTCTGTCTTCCGGAATGATATATATTTCACCTGATGCCGGCTTTCTCGCCTCAACGGTTTCAACAACTTCATTTTCTATATCATTGTCTTTACAAAAGGACTCAAATCCTTTTAACAAGCCTTCCGGTTGCTTTTTCCTGTCAAATAACAGAACTATTTTATCGTAATTGCGTATATAAGTCAATGCATTGGTCAGACCCGAGTAAATATCCCTTTCAAAATTCTGATAGATAGCAGGATACTTTGCCAGCTCTTTATGAGTTTGATCCAAAATATATACCTTATCAGAAGGCAATTTCTCAATTACTTTATGGCTATTCTCCAAATTGGCGGGCATGATGACGTAATAGCTATAATCTCCTATATTGTCATAAATCAATTTGCTAAAAATATCACTGTTGAAATGATGGAAAAATATATCAATCTGAATATGGTCGTCCAAATTGGCCTGAAAAGAGTTATAAAGATCCTCTTTAAAAGAATTTAATTCATCAAAAAGCAAAAAGATCTTCCGATTCACCATGATATTTTCACTGGCAACATAAAACCCTTTCCCTGCAATTGATTGAATAATACCCCGGCTTTTCAACTCATTAAAAGCTGTAAAAACCGTATCCCTTGAAACCTTATGTTTGATCTTTATACTATTGACTGACGGCAGTTTATCTCCTTTTTTTAAGGTTCCACCCACAATTGCTTCCTCTATAGAAGCGATGATCTGTTTATACTTCGGTTTTCCGGTATTATCTTTTATTGAAACTATGCTCATGCAGCAAATATAGAATAATTTAGGAAAAAACCATACCTGTACGTACCAGTTTGTAAAAAAATTTTTTTGAGAATATTTTTATCCTTTAATTTGTACGTATTATTTGAACTTTAAAAATCAGGAGATCATTAAAACAAACGATAAAGACGCCTTAAAATCGGGGCTCAACAGGTTTGATTCAATGAAATACGAAAACTGGAAATAAGGCAGTACTGATCGTTGATATCAACCTTCAGTTAGACATTTCCGAATAAAATGGGATCGATTTTCAAAAGTTTGTCGACCCAAAATTGAGTTAAAAAATCAGATTCGATCATGACACATGTTGCCAAAATAATAATCTTCATCAGCGTATTATTCTTCCATAGCCTTTGTAACGGACAAGAAGCAAATCCCAGTAAATTATCGCTCAATGGAACCTGGGACATCCTTTACGACGATCTAAATGAAGGCATCCAAAAAAAATGGTATCTCAATGAGAATTTTGACCTTCAGCATCATCAAAAGATCACTGTCCCAAGTTGTTGGGAAGAATTTAATAAAGATTATGAAGGCGCCGGAATCTATCGTACAAAATTTATGATTCCGAAAAACTGGGATCACAAAATTATTCAATTAAACTTTGAAGCGGTAAACTACAAAACCGAAGTATGGATTAATGACCAGGTTGTTGGGTTTCATGAAGGAGGTTATACCCCCTTTAATTTTAGAGTTGACGAGCTCATAAAACCAGGTGAAGAAAACATCCTTGTGGTCAGGGTCATAAGCCCAATTATACTAACAGATAAATATATAGATGGCCTGGGAAGACAAGAAGTACCTATGTGGAGAGGTGCAATTACCGGGGGAATCTGGCAAGATGTCTCCATTGAAGCAAAAGGAACAATCGAACTCAAAGATGTATTTATTGAACCAAAAATTTCATCTGACATGGCTTCCTTTCATGTTGAGATTATCAATTACGAAACTATTACTTGTGATGCATTGTTCAAGGTTCAAATCAAGACTAAGGATGGAAGAATCGTAAATGAAAAATCTGAGAACATAACATCATTACCGGGGAAAAACAAACTCAATTGGGATCTAGATATTCCTGATGCAAAATATTGGTGCATTGAAGATCCATTTTTATACGAAGCGTTTGTGACCATTGAAAAAGAAGGGACATTATCGGATTCCTGGCATACCAGATTCGGAATGAGAGAATTCTCCATTAAAAATGATGAATTCACCCTCAATGGAAAACCCATCTATTTAAAAGCAGCTTTTTTTGAAGGGCTTTATCCCGTTCGACTGGCCTACCCGGATTCAAAGGAAATGGCAATCAAGGAAATTCAACTAGCTAAGGAAGCCGGTTTTAATATGATCCGGCCCTGGCGAAAACCTGCACCTAAAATGTGGCTGGATCTGTGCGATGAAATGGGGATGCTTACTGTGGGAAGTCTCGCCGTGGAATGCATGCGAAGGCCTATATCGACGCCAAGACTTTCTTATGTCGTTGAAAACGAACTTCGCAAAACCATTCTAGCCAATAGAAACAGAACATCTATTGTTCAATGGGAACTTTTCAACGAAATTAACCGACCTATTTTAACCCAGATGCTGAATTCCATGTCCGTGCTGGCCCGTGAACTGGACCCGACAAGGATGATTCTGGATGAATCAGGTGGATGGGGTGAGGGTGCAAATATCTATCTGCCATATGATAGAACTCCGAAAAAATTTAATGATATTCACCATTACAGTGGGTCGCAAGTGGATCAAAAAGAATTTGACAGCTATTTGGCAACAGCAAAAACTAATAAACAAAAAAAGGAACTTGGACTTTCCGGTGTCAGATCCTTTGGTAAAAATGTGGTTCCGGGAATGATGACCTATCTTTCCGAAGTAGGATACGGAAGCACTCCTGATCTGGTTTCAAATCTAAAGGAATTTGCGGAAAAAGGGAATCCGATCGTTGCTCCCGGATTCTATCATAAAGCACTCAATGAAGGCTATGTTTCTGCCTTAAAAAAAATTGGTTTTGACCATATCTATCCAAATATTCAGGACTTCTATCTTGAGCAGCAAAAAATGCATGGTATTGCCAACAAACGGATGCTAGAAGCTATCAGATTAAATGACCTTATTAAAGGCTATTGTGTCCATGCACTGGTCGGTGGTGATTGGGTCTTGGGAGCAGGGCTTCTCGATTTATGGAGAAATCCTAAAACCCTGGTATACGACATGACCAAAGAAGCCAATCAAAAAAGAATTGCTCCCATTCGAATTCTTCCACGAAATGTCTATGCAAAAAAAGGTACACATATTGAAGTCTTTGGAGTCAATGAATCTCAGGTTGAGGCCTCAAACGTCACAATTGAGATTATTTCAGAAAATGGAACGAAAGCTTACTCTAAAAACTTCGAAAAGGAGTTTTCAAAAGGAATCTCAACCTTTTTTAGCCAAAAAATAAACACCAACGATTTTCAGGGAAAATATTCAGTTCATGTCATTGTGAAGGCTAAGGATGGCAAAATTCTCGCTTCAAATGATCAATCCTTTGACGTCTTTGCTGAAAACCAGCTGCAGGTTCCTTCGTCAAAGGTGGCTGTGGTAGATTTTGATCAGACACTCACCAGATTTCTGGATAAAAAAAAACATTGAATACGTTAGTTTTGACAAGGATCTTCCCAAGGAAATCCCAGTCCTGGTAGGATTAAAAAAGAAGAAAGATTCCATGTATAAAGAAACTATCGAAACACTGAGAAATCATGCAAAAAATGGAGGCTACGTTGTGTTTTTTGAGGTTTTGGGTAAAAATGTTCCAGGATTCGAGCGAGAACTAAACGAAGTTGATGTTGAATCCTTACCACTGGGCGCAGAAATGCATCAAAAATGGGCTACCAGAGGTGGCTGGGCCGCTAAATCCCATATTGTTTCGGAACACCCCATCTTTCAAGGGTTACCAACAAAAACGATCATGCATGGCGTCTATGAAAACATTCATCCCGTTGTTTCTATGTCAAAAGTCAAGGGAAATTATATTGCAGGACTGATAGGGTATGATCACTTCCCCAATAATGAGATTATGAAAAGACATTATAATGGCACAGGGGATGTTTGGTGGGCCGGTGATGTTGTGGAAACCGAATTTGGACAAGGAAAAATGCTGTTATCTACCCTGAGGGTAATTGAATTTTTGGAAAAAGACCCGGTAGCTGACAAAGTCCTCTATAATATGATAAATTTCGCTTCTGATGCTCCATAAAATCAGCTCATTTTTCTTGATCATTGGTTTTATTCTTATGGGAAATGCCCAGTCTTCAAAATATCCAAATGACGTTTTGGGGCTGTGGTCTAAAGATGATTCTGTTGGTTTTAATAAAAAAGACTGGCATGCACAATGGATATGGATGCCGGATACCATAGCAAATGATGTAATGCTGGCCCGCAGGGTTTTCAATTTGGAATCTTCTCCCGAAGTAAGCGAACTTAGAATTACCGCGTCTTCAAAATATGAACTTTACATCAATGGGCACTATATCAGTCAGGGCCCTGCAAGATCTGCTCCTCATCATCAATCCTATGATATCTACAATATCTCGCCGGTTCTTAATAAGGGCAAAAACGTCATTGCAGTGCGAGTTCATCACCAGCATGGAACAAAATCTTACCACTTGAATGGAAGGCCAGGATTACTGGTTCAATTAGATGGGAAAACAAAAGATTCAACATGGTCAATTAAAAGCGACAAAAACTGGAAAGTGTTTCCGGATGAATCCTGGCATAATGATTCTCCTGCTATGAACAGATTTCAACCCTTTGTGAATGACCAAGTCAACATGAATTTGAAAGTTCAAAAATTTGAAAGAATTTCTTTTGACGATACTAAATGGATGCATGCCTGTCCGCTTTATCGAAACACCGGGTGGCCCGCTCGTCAAAAAAATGAATCTGCTACAACCATTACTGCTCCCTGGACTTCACTAATTCAAAGAGACCTGCCCTATCTGATTGAGGATAAAATAGCGGCCACATCTTTAATAGAAGCTAAAGTTTTGAATGCTTCCCATATGGAAAGAAACAAGTATCCACTTGATGGTTCCATCGACAATCAGCTGAATGCAGATTTTAAATATTTAGTAAATAAAAACAAGCCCGTACAACTTCCTCCAGCAGGAAAAGACAAGAGCTGGTTTCTACTCTTCGATTTCGGCAAAGTCATTAATGCTTTGCCAGAATTTATAATAGAGGGAGAAAAAGACACAGAACTAAGTGTGATGGCAGCACCCTTTATCATAAATGATGAGTTCACCTGTGACATCGTGGATTCGTCATTTAAAGATCAGGTTATACTCTCCGGTAAGACGGACCACTGGAAGTCAATGTATTTTAAACCAACTCGATATCTGGCACTTGCAGTTCACAATAAGGCTCCTCTAAAAATTCATTCTTTAGGACTCCACCAGTTAAAATATCCGTTTGAATTAAAAGGGGCAATTCATACACCTGAGACCCCCTGGATAGAGGAACTTTGGCAGGCTTCGGCCAAAACCATTGATGTCTGCACCACGGATGCTTTTACCGATAATTACAGAGAAAGAAGACAGTATGCTCAGACCGGTTATTATGCAGCATTAGGAAACTATTTCACCTTTGGAGATTTTACCCTTCAAAGAAGGTATTTGTTACAAATTGCTCAGGAACAGCAAGCGGATGGCTTAATGCCGGCCTATGCACCTCTGAACAAAAGCGATTATATGGTAATTCTGGATTCAAATATCTTTTATATAAGAAGCTTGTATAACTACTACCTTTACTCGGGTGATCTACAAACTACAAAAATACTGCTACCTCCCGCCAAAAAATTAATGACTCTTTTGAATTCCTTTACGAATGAGTTTGGCATGATCGACAGCCCTCCTTATTCTTATTGGCTGGACCATACCTTAAATGAC
>CAYQPI010000146.1:0-1927 GCA_964419405.1 uncultured Flavobacteriaceae bacterium | reverse complement strand
AACTCTTTATTAATAAGTTGAATTATTTCTGAAGACTGGGTATTGATAATGGTATCCCATTCTTTATGAAAATACATGTGCTTATGCATCCAGTTGAAAAGATTGTGATGATATTGCAATCCTTTGAGGATGCTTGCGTCTGAGGAATCTCTTCTTTCATGTCCTCCGACTACCGGGAAAAAATCATCTCCAGGGATCGCAGGCCCAAAATAACCTGAACTTCTTAAGTTCCAATATTTTTCTAATTCATGGATGTTTTTCTTGGTATCAGAAATCAAATGCTCATCGATAATCATTAACAAATCCTGATCCTTTTTGAGCCAGGCCAGTTTGTTTCGAATTTGCTCATGAAGCAAAGATGTTTTACCCGAAGAAAGCATGTCGACATAGGTATTGTTGATCGGGATGTAATTGTGAAAAGCAAAGCTTGTTATAAGGCATGAATCTGCAATTTCATTCACCGTCCAATCTCCACTGTCGTAATAAGCATAATAATCAGCTATTCTTGTTTTCCAATAGGCTTCACGATTACGGATAGCTCTATAATTTATCGAATCTGCTAAAAGATCATTTTTTATATTGTTGAGATACTCATGAGTTAAGACTTTTGTTTTTCGTTCCTCATTCCAGGTGTTGATCTGCAAGGCAATCAAAATCCCTATCACCACAAGTACTATTTCACCCACAGCATAGCGAGCATATTTTAAAGGTCGGTTGTCGTCAGCCATTTTTTTACGAAGTTTTCTAAAGAATGGAATCATTTTTAAAGCTTTGCTATTTCGTCGTCAATTAATTCCATAATAATGGTTAGTTTATCAATGCTTTCCTGGGCCTTTAATAATCTCCATTGCGCCATTCCACAAAGGTCTTTTAAAAGACCAATCCTGTAGGGGCTATTTTGTATATATTCAAGAGGGTTATCAAAATTAGAAACATCAATATATGTAATGCCATCCTCAAGTAAAGACGATTCCCAGGACGTTTCTAAGAAATAATTTTTGGTATAGAGATGCTCCTCCAAATGTGATTCTACAATTTTATAATAATAATTTAAATTATTCTTTAATGCTATGCTTGATATTTTAGAATACATGCCAGTGCTTTTTAATTCTTCAATGGTCTCCTTATTTAGGTTTACAGGCACATGTCGTCCAGTCCAGGAAAAGGCTAATTGAATGAATTCTTTTTCAGGATTTTCAGGCAATCTTTTTTTGTGGATCCAGTTTGATTGATAAGGGAAAGCTTTTTTAACCAATTCCATAGATTCACTATTCAAAGGCGATTCATTCATAAAATACAAAAGCCTCTCCATTGAGTAAAGCCTGAAAAGTTCCGTTTCTTTCGAGAAATTCAGGTCTGTTAGATCTTCATTGAGATCATGCCTTAAAGCAATTAGATTTTCCTTTAGAAGATCATAGTCTTTTCGCTCTTCATTTTTATTATTGATATACAAGGCAATCAAAATTCCAATCACCACAAGAACAATTTCACCCACAGCATAGCGAGCGTATTTTAAAGGTCGGTTGTCATCAGCCATTTTTTTACGAAGTTTTCTAAAGAATGGAATCATTGGTTAGTTTGTTCAGATATAAATATAGAGAATTTAGATTGGAGATTGGAGAATGGAGATTGGAGATTGTTGAGTTGAATGTCGAATATCGAACAGGGAATGTTGAATGTCGAAGTAACTTCTTTGTGCTAAGTTCAACAGGAGGAAACCTTTTACGTTAGCGTAGGAAATGGAATGAAATAAGAATAATTGTTTAATCTAAAAGGGAAAAACAAATGATATTAAAAAGCACAAACTATAAAAACCTACAGTTTGTGCCTTTCATCAAATAGAAAAAAAACTATTGCATTCTTGGTCTGAAGATCTCTGTAATAAGAACCCTGAGTCGTGTGTCTCCAGTGTTTTTAGCAGCATCTG
>CAYQPI010000145.1:0-23688 GCA_964419405.1 uncultured Flavobacteriaceae bacterium | reverse complement strand
TGACAGATAACAGAATCCGGCTTATTGGCTTACTTTTTTATTTTATGGAATTCGCAATTTGTAGTGATTTTCAATACTGTTTTTTATTGAATAATTAGTATTTGATTACTTCCTTGAAGATTGATAAATAGGATGCTATTTTCATTGAATATCTTGTAAAATCACCTAGATATTTTGTATTTTTGGCTACGAAAAATTTTAACCAGAACTAATTTATAGACTATTATGGCATTTGATGTAGATATGATAAAAAAGGTTTATGAGCGTATGGCTGAGCGTGTTGATAGCGCAAGAAGTATCGTAGGCAGGCCCTTGACCTTATCTGAAAAAATATTATAGAATCACTTATGGGATGGACTTCCTAAAGAATCATTTAAGAGAGGTGTGGACTATGTAGATTTTGCACCAGACAGAATCGCTTGTCAGGATGCTACCGCTCAAATGGCCTTGTTGCAGTTTATGCAAGCAGGTAAGAAGAAGGTGGCTGTGCCTACTACGGTGCATTGTGATCACTTAATTCAAGCGAAGATAGGCGCTGATAAAGATTTGCAGGAGGCCATTAATACCTCTAGTGAAGTGTTTAATTTTTTGGCCTCAGTTTCGAATAAATATGGTATTGGTTTTTGGAAACCGGGAGCTGGAATTATTCATCAGGTGGTGCTCGAGAATTATGCTTTTCCAGGCGGAATGATGATTGGTACAGATTCACATACTGTGAATGCCGGAGGATTAGGTATGATAGCAATTGGTGTTGGTGGTGCAGATGCGGTTGATGTGATGGCAGATATGCCTTGGGAATTAAAGTTCCCTAAATTGATAGGAGTAAAATTGACAGGAAAGCTGAGCGGTTGGACAGCTCCAAAGGATGTGATTCTTAAAGTTGCTGGTATCTTAACGGTTAAAGGAGGTACTGGAGCTATTGTTGAGTATTTTGGAGAGGGAGCCAAGGCGTTGTCTGCAACTGGTAAAGGTACTATATGTAACATGGGGGCTGAAATTGGAGCTACTACATCGACTTTTGGATATGATGCTTCCATGGAGAGATACCTTAGAGCCACAGAAAGAGATGAGATAGCAGATGCAGCGAATGAGGTAGCTTCTTATTTAACAGGTGATGATGAAGTTTATGCTGAGCCTGAAAAGTATTTTGATCAGGTGATTGAGATTGACCTCTCTACCTTGAAGCCTCACTTAAATGGACCTTTTACTCCAGATTTGGCGACAGAAGTTGGAAGTATGAATGAAAAGGCAGTGGCAAATGAGTGGCCTCTTGATGTAGAATGGGGCTTGATAGGTTCTTGTACAAATTCTTCTTATGAAGATCTTTCAAGAGCTGCATCCATCGCCAAACAGGCGGTTGATAAAAAACTGATTTCGAAGGCTGAATTTGGAATTAACCCGGGTTCAGAACAAGTGAGATATACAGCCGAAAGAGACGGATTGCTTGAGATTTTTGAAGACCTGAATGCAAAAATATTTACGAACGCCTGTGGACCCTGTATTGGACAATGGGCGAGAGCTGGAGCTGAGGGCAAACCAAAAAACACAATTGTTCATTCCTTTAACAGAAATTTCTCAAAAAGAGCTGATGGAAATCCAAATACACATGCTTTTGTTGGTTCGCCAGAAATGGTAGCTGCTCTTGCAATTTCAGGTCGATTGGATTTTAATCCATTGACAGATTCCTTGAAAAATCAGGATGGAGAAGAGGTGATGTTTGATGAGCCTACTGGTTTTGAACTTCCGCCTAAAGGATTTGAAGTGGATGATCCAGGTTTTGTTGCGCCTATGGAAGATGGGTCAGGAATCAATGTTATTGTGAATGATGATTCAAAAAGATTACAGTTATTGAGTCCTTTTGAGCCAATAGGTGATCATATTTCAGGTGCCAAGCTTCTGATCAAGGCTTTTGGTAAATGTACAACAGATCATATATCTATGGCTGGTCCTTGGTTGCGTTTTAGAGGTCACTTAGATAATATATCGAATAACTTGTTGATTGGAGCAGTGAATGACTTTAACAAGGAAACTAATAATGTCAAAAACCAATTGACTGGAGAGTATATGCCCGTGCCAGATGCGGCGAGAGCTTATAAGGCTGCAAGTGTTTTTTCTGTAGTCATTGGAGATCATAATTATGGAGAGGGTTCTTCAAGAGAACATGCCGCTATGGAACCTAGGCACCTGGGTGTGGCTGCAGTAATTGTTAAATCATTTGCCAGAATTCACGAAACGAATTTGAAAAAGCAAGGAATGCTAGGTTTGACCTTTGCAGATGAAAAAGATTATGATCTGATTCAAGAAAATGATACATTTAACTTTATCGATTTGGATCAATTTGCTCCAGGAAAGCAATTGACTTTGGAGGTGGTTCATGAAGATGGTTCAAAAGATCTTATTAAGTTAAATCACACCTATAACCGAAATCAAATTGAATGGTATCAAGAAGGCTCTGCTTTGAACCTGATTAAAAAACAGAACGCTTCATAAGAGATTGAATGTGTTCTAATAGCTAGAAGCTCCAATTTATTGGGGCTTTTTTTTTTGAGTGATTTGTGCTCTTTATGCAGAATTTTGTAAAAAAAAATCAGATTCTTCTTGTAATTCTTTTATCGTTTTTCGTCTAAGCCAGAAATAGAAATGCTATGGGGTGCATAGGATATTTGTAAAACATCAATATTTAACATTAAAGTATAGGTAGTGCTAATTAATTCACTGTTTTAGAGTCTTTTAAATAAAAAAATATTTATTATTTGTAAGATGAAAACCTTCCTTTCGACTGAGCTTAAAAATTATAAATAAACTTCACATGAACATTGAAAGAATTAGCTCAGTAATTGCCGCGGTCATATTATTACAAACACTATTTTTTAAATTTACGGCAGCAGCTGAAAGTGTGTATATTTTTGAACAGCTCGGTCTGGAACCTTATGGAAGAATTGGGACTGGAGTGTTAGAATTGTTTATTGCTGGATTACTGTTGTTTAAAAGAACTTCGTTGTTTGGGGCAATTCTTGGTTTGGGTGTGATTAGCGGTGCTATATTTTCGCATATATTTGTGCTTGGAATCGAAGTGCAGGACGATGGAGGTTTGTTGTTTGGACTGGCAGTTTTGGTTTTTGTTTTTTGCTTGGTCAGCATTTGGACACAAAAAGAAAAATTGCTTGGATTTATCGGGCAATTGAAAAAATAAATGAACACCCTGTATGAATTTTATAAAAAAGAATCTTTCTAATATCTTATTTATTGGCTTTATTATTTTTCTTTTTTCACCGGTTGGTCTACCTGTACGGGCCACCTTGATTAAAGGGGTGAGTCTTGTTACTACAAGAGTATTTTCCATGGAAGTGGCTGAAGAGGATCAGGTTGAGATTCACGATTTTAATTGGACCCTTAGACGAGAATCAGGGGAGTTGATTGATTTTGATCAATTTAAGAACAAAACAATTGTTGTTAATTTTTGGGCAACATGGTGTCCACCATGTGTTGCTGAAATGCCAAGTTTTCAAAAGTTATATGATGACTATGGTGATAAGGTTGAGTTTGTTTTTGTCGCTAGTGATGAAAAAAGCAGCGTAGAGCGATTTATTCAAAAGAAAGAGTATAACTTACCTGTGTATTATGAAATGGGCCCCAGACCAACAGAAATGGATTCAAATTCATTGCCCACGACATATATTATTAACTCATCTGGTCAGATTGTGGCTTATAAGGTGGGGGCTGCCGACTGGAATAGTTCAAAGGTGAGACGCCTGCTGGACAGGTTAATAAAATAAAAAAAGGTTGACCATTAGGTCAACCCTTAATCATTCAAATAAAATAATGTGGATTAAAGTTGATTTACCATTTTAACTGGTAACAAGTATATTTCACCTTGTTTTGTAGGTTTATGATTTACTTTTTTATAATTTAATCTTTTCTTCAAATATGATTCCATGTGTGTGTTTTTGGAATCTACCGATAATATGATCAATTCTCTTTTTGAATTAACCGTAAAAAGTATTTCGGCCATGTCTTCGTTATTTTTCATTTCATCCATGTAGTTAGATCCAATTAAGTTTACCATTTCTACACGAAGTTCGTCCGTTGGTTTGATTGGATTAAAATTGGCTGCTGATACATTGATTGTAAATAATCCGAGGGCGACAATAAAGATTTTTAAAAATTTCATAATATATAATTTAGATTAGACAAATAGATTAGACATTTATACTATTAAAGGACGGAAGAATTGCAATAATTGTTACATATAGAATTGTTAAATATTGCTGAATTAAGAAACATTTAACTTTCATAGGTCTAAATTGGAGATTTATTAAGATGCCCTTAACACAGTTGGTAACGTTTTGATTTTGAGTGCTGAACATTTAGGTGAAGCTAGGAGTCAAAAAAAAAGCTGTCCGAAGACAGCTCTATTATTTATAGGAGATGGATCTTAAAATTCATTCACCATCTTTACAGGTAATAAATAGATTTCACCTGGTTTACTAGGTTTGTGATCTACTTTTTTGTAGTTCAATTTTCTTTTCAAATAACCTTCAAGAAGGATGTCGTCAGATTCAACTGAAAGAATGATTATTTCTCTGTTATTATTTACGGTGAATAAAACATCGGCACCCAGTTCGTCCGATTTCATTTCATCCATATAGTTTGACCCAATCATTTTCACCATTTCGATGCGTAATTCATCTGAAGGTTTGATGGGGTTCATATTTGCTGCAGAAACATTTAAGGTAAAAAGGCCAAGTGCGAGAACTAATAATTTTAAGTTTTTCATGATTTATAATTTAGATTAGACAAATAGATTAGACATTTATACTATTAAAGGACGGAACTTTTAGTGTATTTGTTACATTGGATGACGTTAAATTTTTATCAATTAAGAAACATTTAACGATTGTGGCGTTAAAATCTGATATTAATTAAGAAATGCTTAACATTTTTAACATATGCGCAACCATAATTTATTATTTTTATAGATAACGCAATATATTGTGTATATTTTACACATTTAACAAATGATAATAAATAATGGTGTAGGAATTCTAATTGGCCTCAGTAGCTTCTGAATACGTGTTTAAGATGCTGATAATTAATGAACAACCTTCTTTTATTTCTTCATTTGAAATGGTCAGGGGTGGGGTGATTCTTACAGCCCTTTTTTCAAATAAGAGCCAAAACAACAGCAATCCTCTGGTAAGACCATTTAAGATGAGATGATCTGCTTGTGCCGGCTTTTTAAGGATTAAGGCCAGCATGAGCCCCTTTCCTCTTATTTCAAGGATGTTCTCGTGAACCAGCAAGCTGCGAAACAGTGTTTCTTTTTCTAGTACTGATTGCATTAAACTGGTCTTAAAGAGGGTTGTGAGTGTGGCTTGTGCCGCAGCAGCAATTACCGGATGTCCTCCAAAGGTTGTTATATGACCCAATTTTGGGTTTTCTGATAGTTGAGCCATGTACTCACGAGAAGAAATAAAGGCCCCTATAGGCATTCCGCCTCCAAGTCCTTTCCCTGTAATCAAAATATCCGGACAGACCTGATAATGTTCAAAGGCAAAAAAACGACCCGTTCTTCCAATTCCTGATTGTATTTCGTCGAGTATGAGCAACGCTCCAACTTCTTTACAGCGTTGCTTGATTTTTTTTAAATAATCAATTTTCGGTTGAATAAAGCCAGCACCTCCTTGAATCGTTTCCAAAATAACGGCAGCCGTATCTGTGCTTATTTTTTTTATGTCTTCAATGCAATTGAATTCGATAAAAGTTGTTCCCGGTATTAGTGGTCTAAAGGGGGTGTTTTGTTCTTCCTTACCGCAAACGCTCATGGCGCCTTGAGTATTTCCATGATAGGCATTATTGGCGGCAACAATTTCGAAACGACCCGTAACTCGTTTTGCCAGTTTAATAGCTCCTTCTGTTGCTTCAGTACCAGAATTTGTTAAATAAGTGCAATCGAGAGACTCGGGTAAATACTTGGCTAATAATTTTGAAAGTGCTACCTGAGGCTCCTGTATAAATTCACCGTAGACCATCACATGCATATAGGTGTCCACTTGTTTTTTGACGGCATCAACAACTGCTTTAGGGCTGTGGCCTAGTGTGTTTGCCGATACCCCAGCGATGAAATCAAGGTATTTCTTGTCGTCCATGTCATATACATAACTACCCTGAGCTTTCTTAATTTCCAGCAACATAGGATGTCTGGAAGTCTGTGCCTGATATGCTAAAAAATCACTTTTCATCTTTAATAAAAATGTCATTTTTGCTAAGTGGCTTCTCGCTTTCACGCCAGATAAATCCTCTTAGTTTTCGTGCATTTTTTGGTAATTTAGAAGGTGGATAAGTTTGTCCGTCAGGTAAATTGATGAATTTTGACGATTCGATTTTTCCGTCTCTTAGCACAAAATGAATTTCACTACAAGAGGTTTTTTCAATACCAATTAAAGACTGATCCTCATCACGTACAAAGTGAATTACCTCTGAATTTCCAATAATATTGACAAAGCGAAGGTCATTTTCTTCAAATTTTCCGTAGAGATTTCTTCCTTTGATCTGGTTGTAGCCAATAGAATCTTTGTCAATGATAAAAGCATTTCTAAGTACTTTTAAACTGTCTAGGGTGTTTGTTGTAGTGTTGTTTAGTAATTGAATGGTATCTCCTGTAATCTGACTTTTTTTAGACCATAAAATGGGGCGTTCAAACATTTGTGTTAAGCCGCTGCCTTGATTTGAATGAATAGAATCACATTTTCCGCTTAAATCACTTTTAAAAAATTTAACCGAATGATAGGCTCTGATAATTCGCTTGTCAGGTTTACCGGTTGCCAGGATGGTATCACCATGAATGAATAAGGAGTCTTTATTGGTATTTGTTATGGCTAACGCCTTTTTAATGACAAAAGCTGAATCTACTTTCTCAAAAAATTCGGCATAATTCCCTTTTAGGACCACATGATTTAAGGTATCAATGATCACCATATTATCAGAGGCAGAAGCAAAGCCAATATTTCTATCGTAATAGAGGCTGTCTGCTTTGATTTCTTTTTCGTCAAATTCGATCCTGGCATTCTTTGTAAAATGTGAGATATTTGCCTTGGTGTCATAAAAACCTCTTTCACAATAGATGAGATTGTCATCACTTGTGATCGTGGAAGGGCCATAAAGAAAAGCCCTGCCACTATTCGTATAATAGTCTAAATGGTTCGATTCTAAAACATAATCCGGATTGGTAAGTACCACATCAGATACGGCCTGAAACTTATTGTTGTCGAGGTGGTAATTACCAGTATTGCTGGTAAGTACATTGATACTGTCTCTGATGGTTGCACCATACTTATAATACAAAAGTTGACGGGTGCGATCAAAATGCAGGGTGTCTGTATTCAAGGTCATTTTCGAGTCTTTGATAATAACATTGCCCCAGGAAAGTGCCTTTTGATTATTCCCGTTATACTCGGTATACTGACTAGTTTGAATAATACTGTCGCCTTGATTCAGAACAACATCTCCAAATGCCTTTATGAAATTTTGATTTTTATAATGAACAGCTTTTTTACAATTAAGTTTGATTCCTTCGTGCCTGATCACAACATTTCCCAATAGGATAGTGGCGCCAGGAAGCCGAACTTCATCGATACTTGAATTGTCAGAATGAATAATTTGTATTCTTTTTCCTTGAGCATAACTCGTGAAGAAAAGGAAGAAACAACTAATGACAAGTAGGGTTGATTTCAAATGACTGCTATATTTATTGAGTGATACAAATATAATCTAAATGAAAAAAGGTAAAGAATCTGTGCAAGAACTTTACCTTTTTTTAACTTTTAGACAAGTTTACTATACCAATATGGTCTGTTTTCTATCAGGACCAACCGATACAATGGTTACCTTGACATTTACAAAATCCTCAATAAATGCGATATAATCATTGAGATTTTTAGGTAACTGACCTGCTTCGGTCATCGTTGTCAAATCTTCTTGCCAGCCTTCAAACTCGGTGTAGTTTACTTTTACATTGTCCTCATCTATATTATAAGGGAAGTGAAAAATGTCTTCACCTTTATAGGTATATGAAGTGCAGGCTTTTAAGGTGTCAAAACCTGAAAGTACGTCACCTTTCATCATCATTAACTGTGTAACTCCATTGACTTGAACAGCATATTTTAAAGCAATTAGATCCAGCCATCCACAACGTCTTGGCCTTCCGGTAGTAGCTCCAAATTCATGACCAACTTTCGCCATGGTTGCACCATCTTCATCAAAAAGTTCAGTAGGGAAGGGGCCAGAACCAACTCTTGTAGTGTAGGCCTTAAAAATTCCGAACACTTTACCAATCTTATTAGGAGCTACACCTAGGCCGGTACAGGCTCCTGCTGCGGTTGTGTTAGATGAGGTGACAAAAGGATACGTTCCAAAATCAATATCTAGCAAAGATCCCTGAGCGCCTTCAGCCAAAATTGACTTGCCTTCTGAGAGCGCTTTATTGATGTATTCCTCACTGTCTATAAATGTGAGTTCTTTTAAAGCTTCGACTGCAGATGAAAATTCTTCCTCTAATTTTTCGAGGTCAAAATCAAGATCAACATCATAAAACTTGATCATGTTCAAATGCTTTTTAGTCAGCGCTTTATATCGGTCTTTCCAATCGCTCATTTCAAGATCTCCGATCCTCAAACCGTTTCTGCCGGTTTTATCCATATAAGTGGGGCCAATACCTTTTAGTGTAGAACCGATTTTCAGTTTTCCTTTCATTTTTTCAGAAGCGGCATCGAGTAGCCGGTGTGTTGGCAGTATGATATGCGCTTTTCTGGAAATGAGTAACTTGGTTTTGAAATCAATGTTGTACTTATCAAGATTGTCTAATTCATTTTTAAATATAACCGGATCGATCACTACACCGTTACCCACAACATTAATAGCTCTTTTATGAAATATACCTGAGGGAATTGTGTGTAGTACGTGTTTATTGCCATCAAAGATCAGGGTGTGCCCGGCATTGGGACCACCTTGAAATCTTGCAATAATGTCATAGTTTTTGGTTAGTACGTCAACGATTTTTCCTTTTCCTTCATCTCCCCATTGCAGGCCTAGTAGTAAATCAATCATTTAAAAATATTTAGTAGTTATTTAGCGGTTTTGTTCTTTTGTCCATAGAAGTAAAGAGAGTGGCTGTCTATTTTCACATCAAATACTTCTTCTATAGATTTTTTGATATTTTCGATTCTTGGATCACAAAATTCTATCACCTCACCGGTGTCGGTCAAGATCACATGGTCATGTTGTTTATTGAAGTAGGATTTTTCATAGTGGGCCTGGTTTTGGCCAAACTGATGTCTTCTTACCAGTCCACATTCTAAAAGTAGTTCAATAGTGTTGTACAGCGTAGCTCTGCTTACACGATAGTTTTTATTTTTCATTTCAATATACAGGGTCTCGATATCAAAATGATCATCGTTGTCGTATATCTCTTGAAGAATCGCGAATCTTTCGGGAGTTTTTCTATGGTTGTTTTCTTCTAAAAACTTGGTAAAGAAGTTTTTAACTGTTTCCTGATTTTGATTATTGCTCATGTGGATCTAATCCTGGTTCTTGCACTGCAAAGTTACATTTTATCCACATATTAAAGCGAATTAAATGTAAAAAAAGCGCAATTTTAATTGCTGTTTCTTGTCACTTTTTCAATGCCTTCTATCTTGAGAAGTTTTTGTATCAAATTCTTTAATTGTTTATTGTTATTTATATGGACGGTTATCTTTCCATGAAAGAATCCATCCTCTCCAGAAATATTGATACTGTGAATATTGACATTTAAAACACTTGAAATCACTTTGGTGACTTCATTGATCAGGCCTAAATTATCAACTCCTGTTATTTCAAGACTCGCTTTGAAGCCCTGGTGAGAAGAATCAATCCATTTGGCAGAAATCACTCTATAGGCGTATTGAGATTGCATGCTTAGAGCATTCGGGCAATTATGCTTGTGTACTTTAATGCCATCCTTTATGGTTACGAAGCCAAATACGGCATCTCCCGGAATAGGATTGCAGCATTTCGACAGGCTGTATTTAAGCTTTTCTTCATTTTTGCCAAAAACAAGCATGTCATAATTCGCAGTCACCTCCTCCATAATGACGTCCTGCTTATTGGCCCTGGGTCGGTTCATTCGACTCTTTAAAAAATGCATTAATACATTTGACCGTTGTGCTGCATATTTTTTCAGCTGCTGGTTGTCTATGCTTCCATTTCCTATTTTATAGAACAGGTCAAAACTTGTTTTAAGTTTAAAAAAGTTGACAAGTTCATTGATGGTTTTTTCATCTAACTTGATCTTTAGATGACGAAGTTTTCTCTCAAGTACCTCCCGGCCATCTTTAGCAATGATTTTATGCTCTTCTTTTAGAATGCTCTTTATCCTTGATTTTGCCCTGGCAGTCTTGACAATATCAAGCCATGCAAGTTTTGGTTTTTGATTTTTGGATGTAATGATCTCAACTTGATCTCCGCTGTTTAACACCTTGCTAATTTGCGTCAACCTGCTATTTACTTTGGCAGCCCGGCAGTGCATTCCCACTTCTGTGTGGATGGCAAAAGCAAAGTCAAGGGCTGTAGCTCCTTTTGGCAGTGATTTAATATCACCATTAGGTGTGAAGACATAGATTTCCTTAGCATATAGGTTTAGTTTGAACTGCTCTACAAAGTCTACAGCATTTACATCTGGGTTCTCAAGAGATTCTCGTAATTTATTGAGCCATTCTTCTAAACCAGATTCTTGCTGAGAACCATGTTTGTATTTGAAGTGTGCAGCATATCCTTTTTCGGCGATCTCGTCCATGCGACTAGACCGAATTTGAATTTCAACCCATTTACCCCGGGGGCCCATTACAGTTGTGTGTAATGATTCATAGCCTGTTGATTTTGGCTGTGTAATCCAGTCTCTTAATCGGTTTGGGTTAGGATTAAAGTGGTCGGTGACGATAGAATAAATTTTCCAGGCGTCAAATTTCTCATTTTTTAGCGTCGATTTATAGACGATTCTGATGGCAAATTTATCGTAGACCTCATCAAAGGAGACGCCTTGGTTCACCATTTTTTTTCGAATAGAATAAATAGATTTTGTACGACCCTTAATAGTGTATTTAAAACCTTCTTTGTCTAAAGAGTCTTTGATGATTTTTGTAAAACTATCTATGTATTTTTCTTGTTCTTCCTTACTGTCAGATATTTTTTCTTTAATATCGGTATATACTTCATTTTCAGTATATTTAAGGCCTAGATCTTCAAGTTGAGTTTTAATATTATACAGGCCAAGCCTATGGGCTAGGGGAGCGTAAATAAACAGGGTTTCAGAGGCTATTTTAACCTGCTTGTCTGGGCGCATCGAAGCCAGTGTTTGCATGTTGTGGAGCCTGTCTGCAATTTTGATAAGAATTACCCTTACATCATCGTTAAGGGTCAGCAACATTTTTCGAAAGTTTTCTGCCTGAATCGATACGTCCTGATCTTTTTGTAGTTTAGAAATTTTAGTTAGTCCATTGACGATCTTGGTAATGGTTTCTCCAAAAATTTGCTCCAGATCCGCAAAGGTATAATCGGTATCTTCAACAACATCATGAAGAAGGGCAGCGGCGATCGAGAAAGCTCCCAGTCCAATTTCATTAGCAACGATCTTTGCTACGGCAATAGGGTGGTAGATATAGGGTTCCCCTGTTTTTCTACGCTGATCTTTATGGGCATCAGCAGCAACATCAAAGGCTTTGCGAATCAATAACTTATCTTCATTAGACAGCGTTTGATAGGTGTCTTTAAGCATGTCCTTATACCTGCTTGCAATCTGCTTTTTTTCTTCTTCTATGGTTACGGTGTATGCCATAGTTTAAAAATACTATAAAGCTTAGTAATTAACAAGTTTTTTGAAGGGTAGCTAGCGTCTGAAAATGAAGGCCTTAGTATTTATGAGTTCAAGTTTCTCACCCTTTGTAATAGGGTTGGATGAGAATAATGTACAAAAACATTTGTCTTGTGAGGGGTCAAATTACTCAAACTGTTTTTCGACAATTTCTTGAGTGATGAAACTAAAGCCTCAGCATCAAACTTGTTTTTGGCAAAATCATCGGCCTGGTACTCAAACTTTCTGGAAATCATATTCATAAAGATACCGGTAAGTTCAGAAATCGGGCTATACAGAATTCCAAAAGTTATGAGCCCGATATGAAAACTCGGATTATCGACCGATAAAGCAGTTGATAAAAGGGAATTGTCGATCAGTAAGGAAAAAATGAACAAGGTAAAGCCTGTTACTAATAGTGAGAGGATCATATTGATCAATACATGTTTTTTTTTGTAATGCCCTATTTCATGTGCTAAAACAGCTACTATTTCTTCAGTGGTGAGGTCATTGATGAGTGTGTCATATAGCACAATTCTTTTTCTGGCTCCGAAACCAGAAAAATAAGCATTGGCTTTGGTTGATCGTTTGGATCCGTCTATGACATAAATATTGTCGAGTTTAAACCCTGTTTTACTTGAAAAATCAACTATGGCCTCTTTCAATTCTCCTTCCTCTAAAGGGCTCTGTTTATTAAAAATTGGAACGATAAGGGTAGAGTAGAACAAGGTGATGAATATGGTGAACACCCCAATAAAAATCCATGTATAGATCCAAAAACTGCTACCGGTCAATTGATAAAACCAGATGATCAATGCCAGTATTCCGCCACCAATGGCTGCACTAAGAACTAAGCCTTTTATTTTGTCGATGACAAAAAGCCGTTTACTGCTTTTGTTGAAGCCGTACCTTTCTTCAATGACAAAATTGTGATAGTAGGAAAAGGGAGTGCTCAAAATATCGCTTCCGATCATGATAATTCCAAAAAAGATCAATCCAACAATGATCTCATTTGAACTGTATGATCTGGCGATTCCATCTACCCAGGCAAATCCTTTAAAAATAAAGAATAGCAATGTCAACAGTATCGTGAAGATACTTTTAAACAATGAAAATTGATAATTTTCTTTCTTGTAGGCTTGAGATTTTAGATACTCCTTTTCATTATAAACATCCTTGAGTTCTTCTGGAATGGCATCATCAAAATGCCTGGCGTTTAAGTAGCTGATAAGCTTATCGACAGCAAAATCAAGAAGGAGTATGGCTATGATGATATAAAATAAAACCTGTGGTGTCATGAGTTCATTAAAATTAATTCAAATCATTGGTTCGTATTGACGAAATTTCGTTGCCTTTTGGCTTCAAAAATAATAATTGCGGCAGAAACAGAAACGTTTAAGGAATCTATTTTGCCCTGCATAGGTATGATTATATTTTGTGTGGCATTTTCTCTCCATTCTTCGCTGAGTCCTGTAGCCTCAGTACCAACGACAATGGCTGAGGCCTCTTGATAATCTATTTGATGATAATCGATACTTCTGTTATCTAATGCCGCTGTGTAAATGCGAATCTTTTTTTCTCTAAGTAGTTCTAAAATGTCAGCAGTACTTCCTTGTGCGATCTGATTGGTAAAGACGCAACCTACACTCGATCGAATAATGTTGGGGTTGTACATATCAGTTTTGGGGTTTGCGATAATAACAGCATCGAGGTTGGCCGCATCCGCTGTTCTTAACAAGGCTCCAATATTTCCAGGTTTTTCTGAAGCTTCGGCCACCAAGATCAAACTAGTATTTCTGAGTTTTAAGTCATACAGGCTCAGTGCTTTTGATTTGGCCACTGCTAAGACCCCTTCTGTCGTTTTACGGTGGGCCAGTTTTTGATATACCTGCATTGAGATCCTGATAATTTCTGGCGGTTCATGATCCTGAAGGTCTATGAGTGCATCCAGGTCAGTTTTAGTGATTATTTCGTCGCAAAAGAGCAATTGACGTAAAGAATACCCTCCTTCAAGTGCCAGTTTGATCTCTCTCTGACCTTCGATCAGAAACAGTTGTTTTTTCTTCCGGATTCTCGATTTTTCCTGTAATTGAACCAATTCTTTTACAAGTTCGTTTTGAAGACTTGAGATTTCTTTCATTGTCTGTTCACTAAATAGATCTTTATGTTACTCCCTGTCAGAATCTTGTGAATATTTATTCATATAACGCTGCCACAAGGCTGTCTGATGCGTTTCCAAACTAATTTCTCGACCGTCAATATATGCCTTGGTCAAAATATTTCCCTTCATTTCCAGGGCATTTCCTTCACTAATAAATAAGGTTGCACTTTTACCTTTTTCTAGAGATCCATATCTTTTTTCAATGCCCAGGATGGTGGCTGTATTCAAACTGATCAATTGCAAAGCTTCTTCAAACGAAAGTCCATACCCCGTTGTCATTCCTGCGTAAAAAGGAAGGTTTCTTGAATTCATTCTTTCCATATCACCACTGTTTTCGAGCCCGACAAGAATACCATGATTCATTAATAGAGCAGCTACTTTATAGGGCAGGTCATAGTCATCATCTTCATTGAGAGGTAATGATTGTGTTCGTCTCAATAACACCGGGACACCTTCTTTTTTAATAAATTCCATTGTCTTATGAGCTTCGTCGGCACCAACCAAAACAATATGTTCTAAGCCAATGGATTTTAAGGCTGTGATCGCATCGATAATTCCCTTTTGCCTTCTCACATGAACATACACTTTTACATCAGTTGAGAACATGCGATTTGCAGCTTCATAAGACAGGTTCTTCTTTGATACATTCTTTGGATCATATGCTTTTGCTTCCAATAAAAATTGTCTCAATTCGCTCACTTGTTTGACATAATTCTTATTTGGCTCTGAAATTATGATCTGGCCAAAGGATTTGTATTTAGACTTATATGTTGAAGGCCAATTAATATGAATGCCATCATCGATTTTTACCGCGGCATCCTCCCAGTTCCAGGCATCGAGTTGCACGATGGAGGAAGTGCCTGAGATGCTTCCACCTCTTGGGCTGATCTGGGCGAGTAAAACACCATTGGGCCTTACACTTTCCACTACTTTTGATTCGGCATTGTAGGCGATAAGACTCCTGATATGCGGAAGCATGGTTCCTAATTCGTCATAATCTCTGGTAGCCTTAACGGCATCAATTTCACCCAAACCCAAGGTTGAATTTGGAATGATAAATCCAGGATAAATATGTTGTCTGTTGGCTTCGATAATTCTACCTTCTGCAGTCGTTTCTGAACTCACTCCAATAGTTTTGATGAGACCATTTTCTATTACCACAGTGGCATTTTCTATAACTTGACCATTGCCAATATGGGCTGTTGCCCCAACAATTGAAAATAATTCAGTTTGGGCAGAAGCCGGAGTTTGCTGGCAAATGGCCTGAAAGGAGCCTGTGCATAAGAACAGCGAAATCGCTAGGAATACATTTTTCATATCAATAAATTAAAAATCAACAGTATCACAGTGATTGATTCTACTTTCTTTTTTTGTTGCTTTTTGAGTCTCGCTTCCAGCATTCTTAGCTTCGAGCATCAAATTGATCAACTTGTTTTTCTCCTTTTTTATGCTTTCACGCATGTGAAGATCTCTTTCCAGATCAAAATAAATGCGTCCGTCAATCATGGTTTTTTCAGCTTTGCTGCTAACTGATAAGGGATGTCCTGACCACAGTACCAAATCTGCATCCTTACCCACCTTAATACTGCCCACCCGATCGTCTATATGAAGTAATTTGGCTGGGTTAAGGGTCACAAATTTCCAGGCTTCCTCTTCTGATACACCTCCATATTTCATGGATTTAGCGGCCTCCTGATTCAGTCTTCTGCTCATTTCTGCATCGTCCGAGTTGATGGCTGTTACAACACCCTGGCTGTGCATAATGGCCGCATTATAAGGAATTGCATCATTTACTTCATATTTATAGGCCCACCAGTCGCTGAACGTAGAACCGCCCACACCGTGTGATTTCATTTTGTCAGCTAGTTTATATCCCTCAAGAATATGAGTAAAGGTATTGATGTTAAAATTAAACTGTTCAGCCACTTTCATAAGCATGTTAATTTCGCTTTGCACATATGAATGGCAAGAAATAAACCTCTCTTTGTTTAAAATTTCTACCAAGACTTCCATTTCAAGGTCTTTTCTGAAGTTTTGAGCAGCGTTCTTCAATGCTTCGTATTCCCGGGCTTTTTGAAAATAATCTACATAAACTTGTTCGACACCCATACGCGTTTGAGGAAATCTCGTAGAGTTACCCCAATTAGATTGTTTTACGTTTTCTCCCAAAGCGAACTTTATAAACTTAGGTGCTTTCTGATCGATCAGGCCTTGGGATGTTTCTCCCCACCTTAGTTTTATAATAGCCGATCTTCCTCCAATAGGATTTGCAGATCCGTGAAGAATCTGAGCCTGGGTCACACCACCGGCCAGGTTTCTGTATATATTGATGTCTTCATAATTTAGTCCATCTTCCATACTGACTTCAGCTGTTGAGTTCTGACCAGATTCGTTGGTCGAAATGGTAGCAATATGCGAATGCTCATCAATGATACCCGAAGTGAGGTGCTTGCCTGAACCATCAATAATTTCAGCTTTGCCGGCTTTGAGTTCCTTACCGATCTTACTAATAATCCCGTCTTTTACCAAAACATCAGTATGCGCTACAATTCCTTCGCTTTCATTGGTCCAAACCGTTACATTTTTAAATAGAATGGATTTTTGTTCGGGTGCAGTTGTAAATCCATAACCATTATTAGGATAGGTCACTGGAGATATGTACCTATTCTTGCTGTCTTCAGCTGTTTCTTTCTTTTTCTCATCCGCTTGTCGCCTTGCTTCCCATTTCGACAGTTCTCCTTTACTGTCTATAGCGGTTCCCTCAATGGTTTGAGCTGACATAATGAGGGCCTGGAGTCTACTGTACTTATCTTCGCCTGATTCCATACTTATATGCAGCCAGTTGTCTGAATAGCTCCCTTTACTTTTTACGGTGCTGTCACCTTTTTTAATTGTGATTTCAGCCTTTGAAATTGAATTTTTAATATGTAATAGATACTTGTTTTTATCCTGTGTAAAACTATAGTTTCCATCAATATTTTTTTGCTTCATTGAATTAATTACAAAAGCCTTGCCTTGAACCCAATTTTCAAAAATGATGGTTTCTTTTTCAAAGATGTCTCCTGAGGTGATCAGAAAATTAGCCATCGCTCCCTGATGTAAATGCCCAAGTTTTGCACTTTCTTTTAGTATTTGTGCAGGAATCGTTGTAAGTGCTGCCAGGGCTGTTTTTTTATCCAAACCATATTCTATTGCCTTTATAAGTTGCTTTTTGATATCAGAAGTCGCATCTAACCCGTAGGACGAAAAAGCAAAGTTGAGCCCGTTTTTTGCCAGGGCTGCCGGATTACCTGGTGCTTGATTCCAGTTTCTCATATCGCTTAAACTAATGTATTGTGCAGCGAAAGGACTACTTACATCATAGGGTTTAGGAAAGTTAAGAGGCAGAATAAAGGTGGCCTTTGTGGCTTTTATATCTTCAATAAGTTCGTATTCGTCTATGCCACCAAATAATATATAATCAATGTTGAATTCTTTGCCAATCTGATGGGCTCGAAGTACATTGCTTTTATTGCCGGCATAAAATATTTGACTTAGATCTTTATTTTTATTGAGTGCCTCCAGCGATAGGTCGACTGATTCTATTCCACCCTTTGCATACCAGTCAGCATCGAGGTATGTTTGCCTTAACAGCGCCATACTACCCATTAATGAGTTGGGATACATTTGTTTAGAATACTTATTTTTTGTGAAAGATAAATATTGTGAAGATCTGGAGGATAGAATACGTTCGTTATCTGTTTTGTTCGGGTCTAAACTTACCAATACCCCGGAGCCCCGGATGATGCCCTGCCCGCTATGTGTATTGATCAGTCCAAATCCTGCTTTTCGCAATTCTGTCGCTTTTTTGGGGTCGAAAGAAAACTGTGTGAAGGCTGAAACCTCAGGTGATATGTGTTCATTCCAGTAATAACCTTCTCTTTTGGTATCATAATATGCTTCTTCATTTGCATTTGTGTCGTTGACAGGGTTTTTTATGCCAAAATTTGAAAATACTTCGATAAAGGAAGGGTAAATATGTTTGCCATGAAGATCGATCTGAATCGCATTTTTCGGAATTTGGACACTTTGCCCCGAACTATGGACTTTTCCTTTTTGAATCAATAGAGTGCCTTTGTTTATGACCTCTCCTGGAGACAAATGAAGTGTAGCATTGGTAAATGCGACAAAATTTTGATTATCTGAACTGACTCCGTCATTTTTTGGAAAATACTCCTGACCATAAAGGCTGTAGCTGCAAATCAATATGATGAGCGTGTAAAGTTTTCTCATGTTGCGAAAAAATAGAATTGATTCTCAAATGTATCAATTAAAATCCAATGGATAGGACTTGTTGTAAGAAATGAGCAGTCCCATGATCTGATTATAGCTCTTTAAACCATCTTTTTGTTGGTTGTATTTTAAAAAGTTATCATAGAATAATTTAAAGACTGGTTCAAGCGGGTTTTCGTATTGCTGCCAGAATTCATCTGATTCTCGCATATTTTTCAATACTCCCTTCGGTACTTTTTCAAGATAGTTAACAAATAATTCCTTGTCGTAACGCCTGATATCGATTAGAGCATATCGCAAGACCAGAAGATACGCTGCGTATTGAAAATAGGGGTCTTCATGAGAAACACAGGCCAGAAAACCAACAAAGTTTGCTTCACTTTCAGATGCAATTCCCAGCTGGTGTGCCACTTCGTGAGAACAGGTAAACGGCAGGTTGATTTTGGGAATCAGATAATCGACCTGCGCTTCACCGGTCAAGGGGTTAAAGTATCCGGCAAAACCCATGTAGGTCAAAGGAAGGCTAAAAAGAGATTTTTTAACAGAAGGTCTTTGATAGGTGAATTGAGGTAAAGTCTGGCTTAGCTTGTCATAACCATCTTTGGTCAGGTTAAGAATTTTATTTTTTGAATAATTGACTTCAACAGGTAGTGTATCGTGACCTGACAAGGATTTTTGAAGTTTACCCGTTTTAGACAGTATTTTGTTTGTGATGGCTTCGAGTTCTACGATGTCAAATTCCTCTTTTTCCAAAGACAGGTTTTTCGAGATTGGACTTCGTGAATAATTGAGTCCCCAAAACAAATAGAAAAAAAAATAGAACACTGAAAAACCGGCAACGAAACTCAAAAGAATTGTTTTCCGTTGTTTCTCTTTCGGAAAAATGAAAAGCCATATCAGGCGCAAGACAAAAATGATGAGCAAGGCATAGATGATGTCTCCAATAGAAAATGGTATCCAACCCGTTATGGAACGTAATATCTTGGATACCAACGGATATAGTCCCTTCACATAATAATAATCAATTAGGTCTGGATATTTTGACAATAGGGCAATGATTCCGATCTGTAAAAAAAGGAAAATGGATAATAGAATATTTCTTTTTTCTTTATACATTGCAAGCTATTATTCTGAACAAAAGAACAAATTATTAACAACAATTACAATTTACTTTTTGTATTGTTTTGGTTGAATAATTCATGTCAGAAATTGCTAAATAATTGCATATTAATTTATTAAGTTTTTTAAATTAGAAGGAGTGAAGTGATCAGATCAATGGTCAATTTCTAGAATACTGTAATAGCAGCTGCTTTTATTAACAAGGATTCTATTGTTAACAATAATTGTTAACTTAAATTGAGACTTTAGAGAAGGTTTGCATTCCTAATCATTTACATTTGCCACATGGAATCAGCAAAATCAGTAGGATATAACAATAAAAATAAGGGGACGATTATCAACCTTGAACAAGGAAAGATTCCGCCACAGGCCTTAGATCTTGAAGAGGCCGTTTTAGGGGCGATGATGATCGATAAAAAAGGAGTGGATGATGTGATTGATATTCTGCATGCTGAAGCTTTTTACAAGCCGGCGAATCAGTTTATTTACAATGCTATTTTTACACTTTTTGAAAATTCAGAGCCTATTGATTTACTGACTGTTTCAAATCAGTTAAAAAAAGATGAAAAATTAGAAGCAATAGGTGGAGATTTTTATTTGATCAATCTAAGTCAAAAAGTATCGTCTGCAGCTCATATTGAATTTCATGCGAGAATTATTCTTCAGAAATATATTCAGAGAAGGCTGATCACCATTTCAAGTGAGATCATTACAAATTCTTACGATGAAACCGTCGACGTTTTTGATTTGCTTGATGAAGCTGAAACCAAACTTTTTGATATCACGCAAGGAAACTTGAAAAAGAGCTCTGAAGCGGCTCATAATCTTGTAACTCAGGCCCTGAAAAAAATTGAGGAAATTTCGAATCAGGAAGGAATGAGTGGCGTTGCGACAGGTTTTAGCAAATTGGATCAGTTGACCTCCGGATGGCAACCCTCGGATTTGGTGATTTTGGCTGCACGTCCTGGTATGGGTAAAACGGCTTTTGTAATGTCCATGGCCAAGAATATGGCCATTGATTTTGATCATGCCGTTGCCATATTCTCTTTAGAGATGTCATCAGTTCAATTGATCACGAGAATGATTTCTAGTGAAACCGGCATCTCATCGGAGAAATTAAGAAAAGGAAATCTTGAGACCTATGAGTGGGAGGCGCTGAATGTAAAAGTTAAAAAATTGTCAGATGCACCAATTTTTATTGATGACACGCCTTCTTTATCGGTATTCGATCTAAGAGCAAAAGCCAGAAGATTGGTGTCACAGCATAACGTAAGAATCGTGATCATTGATTATTTGCAATTGATGACTGCTGGATCTTCAGCAAAAGGAGGAGGGAATCGCGAACAAGAAATATCGACAATTTCACGAAACTTAAAGGCTTTGGCGAAAGAATTGAATGTTCCGGTGATTGCACTTTCACAACTTTCCAGGGCTGTGGAGACACGAGGAGGAAGCAAACGTCCATTACTTTCTGACCTTCGTGAATCTGGAGCCATTGAACAGGATGCCGATATTGTTTCGTTTATTTACCGCCCGGAGTATTATGGTCTAACCGAATGGGATGATGACGAAAGAACTCCTTGTGACGGACAGGCAGAATTTATTGTTGCAAAACATAGAAATGGTGGTCTTGAAAATATCAGAATGAAATTTATCGGGAGACTGGCTAAATTTGCCAATTTGGACGAGGGATTTGAAACTGAATTCCAGTCTTCTATGAATGCCGGTCAGATTTCTCCTAGTAATTTTACAAGTGCTAATGACGCCTTTGGAAATGTGGAGAGTGACGATGATGTTCCCTTTTAATCTATCAAACCCTTATTTTTCATGTGTATTAGAAAAAGACTCTTAAAGCATCAGTTCTTATATTGCTTGTTCTTTTTTCTAGTTAGCTCTCCTGTTTTTTCATCGTATTTATTGATTCCAATGGATGATACTTCGCAAAAGAATCATTTAAAAGCCTATGGGATTACGTTTCAATCATTGGAGAAAGGGATAAAAGTTCAATGGTTGTTAAATTATCGCGGAGGATCTTTTTTGCTGGAAGATCGAGAAGAGTTTAGACGAGAATGCACCATTAGGGGTGTCTCTTTTGAGGTTGTATCAGAAGCGGCAGCCGTTAAAATTTTAGAATTTATCGCCAGCCCTTCTCAAAATATGGAAGCTGTGGTTCTTGAGAAAGCACCTAAAATAGCGGTCTATTCACCAAAGGATAAGCAACCATGGGACGATGCGGTAACCATGGTGTTGCAGTACGCTGAAATTCCTTATGACGTTGTCTATGACCAAGAAGTATTATCCGATAAATTACTGCTTTACGAATGGCTTCACTTACATCATGAAGATTTTACGGGCCAGTATGGGAAGTTTTATGGAGCATTTAGAACGGCACCCTGGTATATCGAATCAAAAGTGAATGCAGAGAAAAGAGCGGCAGATATGGGCTATGCAAAAGTTTCTAAACAGAAACTGGATGTGGCCTTAAAAATTAGAGATTACGTATTTGGTGGAGGCTTTATGTTTGCTATGTGCTCTGCCACAGATAGCTTTGATATTGCCCTTTCGGCAGAAGGCATTGATATTTGCGAAGTGATGTTTGATGGCGATCCTTCTGAAAGTGGGTATCAGGATAAAATTTCTTTTGAACCAACCTTCGCTTTTAAGGATTTTACACTTGAAAGGAATCCTGTTGTTTATGAATTTTCAGATATTGATACAACGAGAAAAAGAAAAGTGCTTAAAACGGAAGATTATTTTGAGTTAAAGGAATATTCTGCCAAATGGGATATGGTGCCCAGTATGCTCTGTCAAAATCACACTTTGCTTGTCAAGGGATTTATGGGACAGACCACCGCTTTTGAATCGGCTTTGGTGAAGCCAACAGTGATGATCATGGGTCAGAATAATGCGAATGGTGAAGCAAGGTATATTCATGGGGTAAAAGGAAAGGGTATGTTCACTTTTTTTGGAGGGCATGATCCGGAGGATTACCAGCACAGAGTTGGAGACCCTAAAACTGAGCTCGATCTGCATCCAAATTCACCAGGTTATCGATTGATTTTGAACAATGTACTGTTTCCTGCTGCCAGAAAGAAAAAGCAAAAGACCTGATCAGATCATTTTTATACATGTGAGAAGACTTAATGCTGCAGTCAGTGATCCTAAGATGAAATTCATATTGTATTTTTTTTCTCCTTCTTTTTTATCTAGTTTTTGGATAAAATAAGGATAGATATATAAGATCATAAAGCTTCCCAGGGAAGATCCGCTAACAAACAGAAACACATGTGAGCTCGTGAGCTGAAATAAGCCCTGTTGTTCTAAAAACACGGTTATTCCATAATAAAAGGGGATGGCAAACATGTTTAAAGCAGAAAATAAGAGGCCGATTAAAAAAGAGTTTCTGCATTCTTTTTGAATAGTTTTAGTATCCGATTTCTCCTTTCTGTAGGCCATAAAAAAGTAAATGGCTAATCCTGCAAATATGATCGTGGCTGCCGTTTGAATGATGTCAATTACCTGAGGATGACGCATTAGGTAGTCACTTAGAAAAACTGCGAAATAGGCTTGAAAAATAACTGTTATAGCTACTCCAAAAGCAAAATAATTGGCCTTGGTTTTTCCTCTTTCTAAACTGATTTTTACCGTTGTCATAGTTAACATGCTCGGAAATACCATCCCCAAAAATGAGGTGGAAAAGCCTATAACGAAGTGAAAAAGTAAACTCATATGATCGCAGTATTGAATCTTAGTACGTCGATCAGAATTTCAATTACAAAAAAAGCCGATTCATTTCAAATGAATCGGCTTTGGGCTATGAGTTTGTAAAAACTATTTTGTTTCTATCCATTTACGGGCATTGACGAATGCCTCCAACCACGGACTAACTTCATCTTTTCTGTCATCTGGGTAATTTGCCCAGTTCCATTGAAAAATAGAACGTTCTATATGAGGCATCATTACTAAATGGCGTCCAGATGAGTCGCACATCATGGCAGTATTAAAATCGGATCCATTAGGATTAGCAGGGTAGGAGTTGTACCCGTATTTTGCAACGATATTATAGTTATCCTCACTTAAGGGTAAATCTAATTTTCCTTCACCATGTGAAATCCAAACTCCTAAAATACTACCGGCTAAACTTGATAGCATTACCGAGTTATTTTCTTGAACCTTTACCGATGTAAAAGCACTTTCGTGTTTTCCTGAATAGTTATAAGTAAGTTTTCCGTGTTTTTTATGGTCTGGATTT
>CAYQPI010000144.1:0-3157 GCA_964419405.1 uncultured Flavobacteriaceae bacterium | reverse complement strand
AAAAAACTAAATGCCCTGAATAAAGAGACGATCAGTGAATTGCGTGAAGCCTTTCAAGAAATGGAGGGAGAAGATGAAGTGAGGGTCATTATTGTAACGGGTAGTGGTGAAAAAGCATTTGTAGCTGGTGCGGATATTGCTGAGTTTTCTGAATTTTCGGTTTCTCAAGGGAAAGCGCTTGCAAGGAAAGGGCAAAATGATCTCTTTGATTTCATAGCTCAATTATCGAAGCCTGTGATTGCAGCAGTAAATGGTTTTGCTTTGGGAGGCGGATTAGAATTGGCAATGGCTTGTCATATTAGAATTGCAAGCGATAATGCGAGAATGGGATTGCCTGAGGTGTCGCTGGGTTTAATACCTGGTTATGGAGGGACGCAGAGATTGCCTCAATTGGTTGGGAGAGGAAAGGCCCTGGAGATGATTACTACTGGAGGGATGATATCAGCAAATGACGCCTTGGCTTCGGGCTTGGTCAATCACGTAGTACCGCAGGATGATTTGGTCGTATTTAGCGAGAAAATTGCAGGTAAAATAGCAAAGAATTCACCTTTGGCGATTTCAGCGGCAATTCAGGCTGTAAATGCAAATTACCAGGAGTCAGTAAATGGTTTTGATGTTGAAATAGATGCTTTTGGGAATTGTTTTGGGACAGATGATTTTAAAGAGGGTACCACAGCTTTCTTAGAAAAAAGAAAACCAAATTTTAAGTAAGTTCATCAGGCTTTACCAGACCATTCGTCATAGAATTGATCCAAATATTCTAGCATAAAAGCATGTCTTTTTTCGGCGATTTTTTTTCCGGTCTCAGTATTCATCATGTCTTTTAAAAGCAATAACTTTTCATAAAAATGATTAATTGTAGGAGCTTTACTCTTTTTATAGGTTTCCTTATCCTGATCGAGAAGCGGTTGGATAGAAGGATCGTATAAGGCTCTGTTCTTAAACCCACCGTAATTAAAGGCTCTTGCAATACCAATGGCTCCAATGGCATCAAGTCTGTCGGCATCCTGGATTACATCCAATTCTTTAGAGCTGAAAGGGGTTTCATTCTCAAGGCTGTTTTTAAAAGAAACATAGCGAATAATGTTTTCAATATGAACAATGACCAAGGAATCAACTTCAAGGTTTTCTAAAAATTGTACAGCTTTGGCCGGACCTATTGATTCGTCTCCATCGTAGAATTTAGCATCTGCAATATCGTGCAAGAGCGCCCCCAGCTGTACTATAAAAACATCTGCTTCTTCTCCTTTGGCAATCTGCAGTGCATTGTGATATACTCTTTCAATATGAAACCAGTCATGCCCTCCTTCAGCGCCCTTTAGTGTATCCTTTACAAAAGCAATTGTTGCCTCAATGATGTTTGATTTATCCATAATGCAAAATAAAAAAAACCTCTTGTTTGAAGAGGTTTTTTTATGATAATAATTTAAGATCAGTTTACTGGAATATGCCCACACATTTACCATCCACACAATCAATACTGCTTGGGGGCATGGCCATAAAACAATCCGATTGAATCATATACTTTTCATTGTATTTTTTTTCCAACTCGTTCAAGGTCTCAATTTTCGCAAGAAAAACGGTCATATCAATAGATCCGGTGTAAATAATATATTCCCAGAAACCTCCACAAGGTTTAGCGCCCATACCTACGCTGTAGCACTGATATTCTTCAGAGCATTCAGACTGAGCTGCCATGGCTTTGATTTCAACTTTCAGATTGTCTATAACGGCTTTCTCGGCCTCCTGATTTTTTTGATCGACCGAATCCCCATGGCATGTGGCAAATAAAGCCACAATGAAAAAGAATAGTTTCATAAAACCAAATTAACAAAACTCTTCATAAGCGCCAGCCAAATTCGCAGCGATCATATCTGCAGATCGACCTTCAATATGATGTCTTTCTAACATATGGACCAATTGCCCATCTTTGAACAATGCGATTGAAGGAGAAGATGGAGGAAAAGGGATCATCATTTCTCTTGCCTTATTTGTAGACTCCACATCAACTCCGGCAAATACTGTAGTTAAATAATCAGGAGTTTTATCAAGTTGCAGAGAGGCAATAGTTCCTGGTCTCGCCGTACCTGCAGCACAGCCGCAAACAGAATTTACCATGACCAATGTTGTACCTTTTTTAGCCAATGCATCTTCTACATCTTTTGCTGAATATAATTCTTCGAAACCTGCGCCCACCAATTCCTGACGCATTGGTTTTACCAATTCTTCTGGATACATAATATTTGTTTTTTAGTTATATAAAATTGCCCACAAAGATAAGCATTACAAAAATACTATGGATGGAGGTATTTCAATTCCTGGGAATAATCAATCTCCTCGACAATTAATAGTTGTATTGAATTCAAAGTTAGGAGACTAGCGCATTCAGGTCTTATATTTAAGTGGTTTTGTATGAATGTTCAGGCCTTTGTTTTCACAAAAAATTAAGGCTCATATGAAGCGAAAATGTACCTATAAGCTTATATTTGTCCATCTAAATTTTTGATATGACAAATTTTTCGAAATGGTTGGGTGCCGGATTAGGTTGGACCTTTGCAGGGCCTATTGGTGGTATTCTTGGCTTCGTAGTAGGCAGTTTTGTTGATGGTTTCTCTGAGACAGAACTCATGGATTTTAACAATAGTTCTAATGAAAGAAAATCTACCCAGTCAGGGGATTTTGAGATTAGTTTACTTGTACTTGCTGCCATCGTAATCAAATCTGATGGAAATGTAGACAAGCGAGAGCTCGATTTTGTTCGATCGTCTTTCGTAGGGATGTATGGAAAGGAAAGAGCAAATCATGCCTTTAAACTGTTCAAAGGCATTATTCAAAATAATAAAATTTCAACACGTCAGGTATGTTTACAGATCAACAGGCATATGAATCATTCGGCCAGACTGCAACTTTTACACTTTTTGTTTGGCGTGGCAAAATCAGACGGTACGGTAACCGAAAAAGAACTGCAGAAGATTAGTACCATTGCCGGATACCTAAACATTAACCAGCACGATTTTAATTCTATCAAGGCTATGTTTTATAATGAGGTTGATAGCTCTTATAAGATTCTTGAAATTGAGAAATCAGCATCAGATTCTGAGGTCAAAAACGCTTACAGAAAGATGGTTAAGAAATACCATCCGGATAAGTTGAGAAA
>CAYQPI010000143.1:0-6132 GCA_964419405.1 uncultured Flavobacteriaceae bacterium | reverse complement strand
GATGCTGAAGGAGAAGTGTTAGGGCGTTTGGCCTCAAAGGTTGCAAAACTTATCAGAGGAAAGCACAAACCTAACTTTACACCTCACGTTGACTGCGGTGACAATGTAGTTATCATCAACGCTGAGAAGATCAAATTAACCGGAAACAAATGGAATGACAAAACATATGTTCGTCATACTGGGTACCCGGGTGGACAGAGAACGCTTTCTGCTACAGAATTATTCGGAAAAAATCCAAATAGAGTTGTAGAAAAAGCAGTAAAAGGTATGTTACCTAAAAACAAACTTGGAAGTGCATTGTTTAGAAACCTTTATGTATATACGGGTAGTCAACATGATCAGGATGCGCAAAAGCCAAGAACTATTAACCTAAATGATATCAAGTAATATGGAGACTATTCACAAAATTGGTAGAAGAAAAACTGCTGTTGCTAGAGTATATCTTTCAGAAGGTAAAGGAAATATCACTGTAAATGACAAAGCTTATGATAGCTATTTTACAACTGATACCTTGAAGTACAAAGTGCTTCAACCGTTGAGCCTTACTGAGAACATCGAAGCTTATGATATTAAAGCTAAGGTATTTGGTGGTGGAATTACAGGACAGGCAGAAGCTATCCGTTTGGCGATCACTAGAGCATTAGTTGCAGTTGACGAAGAAAACAAAAGCGTGTTAAAACCTGAAGGATTGCTTACAAGAGATCCAAGAATGGTTGAACGTAAGAAATTCGGTCAGAAGAAAGCTCGTAAGAAATTCCAGTTCTCTAAACGTTAATCTGGAAACTATTCAAATTTTTTTGAATAAAAAGAGAAAAGTAAAATTGAATAAACTGTTGTCGTACAAGTCTAGCATCCAAATGATTGAGATTCATACATTAAAAATGACTACTTAATTATTGCGAAAACCCACGGAACGTAAACTAAAACAAAATGGCAAACATTGAAATAAAAGAATTAATCGATTCAGGTGTACATTTCGGACACCTTACAAGAAAATGGAATCCAAACATGGCTCCTTATGTTTATACTGAGCGTAAAGGAATCCATATTATCGATTTATACAAAACTGCTGCAAAAATTGAAGAAGCCGGTTCAGCTTTAGCAAAAATCGCAGCCTCAGGTAGAAAAATATTATTTGTTGCTACCAAAAAACAAGCAAAAGACATCGTTGCTGACAAAGCAAAAAGCGTAAACATGCCTTTTATCACTGAGCGTTGGCCAGGTGGTATGTTGACCAACTTCGTAACTATCAGAAAAGCTGTTAAAAAAATGGCTTATATCGATAGAATGAAGAAAGATGGTTCTTTTGAAGCATTATCAAAAAGAGAAAAATTACAGATCAATCGTCAAAGAGCTAAGCTAGAAAAGAATTTAGGTTCTATTGTAGACATGACGCGTTTACCTGGTGCAATTTTAATAGTTGATATTAAAAGAGAGCACATCGCAGTTGCTGAAGCACAAAAATTAAACATTCCAATTTTTGCGATGGTAGATACGAACTCTGATCCAAGACCAATTGACTATGTTATTCCATCAAATGATGATGCATCTAAATCTATAGATAAAGTTCTTTCTTATTTGGCTGATTCTATTTCTGAAGGACTAGCTGACAGAAAGAAGAGTAAAGAGCAAGATGCTGCTCCAGAAAAGAAGGAAGCGGAAGTTGTTGCTGAAACTGCTGAAGTAAAGAAGGAAGAAAAATAATTGTAGAACTTGTTATTGATACAATAACGATTAAACATAAATAAGATGAAAATAACAGCTGCTGAAGTAAATAAGTTAAGAAAAGCGACCGGTGCCGGAATGATGGACTGTAAAAAGGCATTAGTTGAGGCTGAAGGAAATTTTGATTTGGCGATTGAAATTTTACGTAAACAAGGTCAAAAAGTTGCTGCTAAGAGAGCAGATAGAGAATCAACTGAAGGTGCTGCCATTGCTGTAGTAAATGCTGACAGTACTGAAGGTGCTGTAATTGTTTTAGGTTGTGAAACTGATTTCGTTGGAAAAAACGAATCTTTTGTAAACCTTGCAAAAGAATTGGCTCAAAAAGCATTAAACAGTTCTACAAAAGAAGAATTGATGAATGCTGATTTTGGTGGAATTACAGTTCAGGAAAAATTGATCGAACAAACTGGTGTAATCGGTGAAAAGATTGAGCTTTCTGCATTCGAAAAGATCTCTGCTCCATTTGTAGGTTCTTATATCCATTCTGGTAAGATTGCTACGATTGTAGGTTTGTCTGCCAAAGTTGATGGTGCTGAAGAAGTTGCCAAGGACGTAGCGATGCAAGCTGCCGCCATGAATCCTATCGCTCTAAATGAAAGTGGAGTTGACCAGGAAGTCATTGATAAAGAAATTGAAATTGCGAAAGATCAATTACGCTCTGAAGGAAAGCCAGAGGCAATGCTTGACAAAATCGCTGAAGGAAAAATCAGACGTTTTTTCAAGGACAATACATTGGTAAATCAAGACTTTATCAAAGACAGCAAAGTTAGCGTTGCTAAGTATGTGAAGTCAATTGGTGATGTTGAAGTTATCGGATTTAAAAGAGTAGCCTTAGGTTAATCTTTCAAATAATAAATAAAAAACCCTGGATGATGATCCAGGGTTTTTTTATGCCCTACATATGAGGCTATTTTCAAAGTATTCTATTGCGCCCTACCTGAGTTTTAAGCAGAAGTATTTTATAGAAAAAACTTGAATTTACCATCCGTAATATTTATTATATTTGCACTACTTACAAAGTAATCTATGAAATATAAAAGAATTCTCTTAAAGTTAAGTGGTGAAGCCTTAATGGGTGATAGAAACTACGGTATCGATCCAGTTAGATTGGCTGACTATGCTTCAGAAATTAAAAATATTGTTGACAAAGGAATCGAAGTCGCCATCGTGATTGGTGGAGGTAATATCTTTAGAGGTTTGGCTGGTGCGAGCAATGGAATGGACCGGGTTCAAGGAGATTATATGGGCATGCTAGCAACCATTATCAACGGACTGGCTCTACAAAGTGCTTTAGAAGAATCAGAACTTCAAACAAGATTACTCACTTCAATTGAAATGAAACAAATAGCTGAACCTTTTATCAAAAGAAGGGCAGTAAGGCATCTTGAAAAAGGGCGTGTTGTAATTTTTGGAGGAGGAACTGGCAACCCCTACTTCACAACTGACACAGCGGCCGTATTAAGAGCGATAGAAATAAATGCAGATGTAATTATCAAAGGCACACGTGTAGATGGTATCTACACTTCTGACCCTGAAAAGGATGCTTCGGCTATTAAGTTTGAAAATATTACCTTTAAAGAAGTCATGAGTAAAGATCTGAAGGTTATGGATATGACGGCATTTACGCTGAGTGAAGAAAATGACCTGCCAATCATTGTTTTTGACATGAATAAAAAGGGCAACCTGATGAAAGTAATTTCAGGCGAAAATGTTGGAACACTAGTTAATTCATAAATTTTTTTAATCATGAACGAGGAAATTCAATTTATAATAGATTCGGCCATCGAAAAAATGGAAGGCGCCATTCATCATTTAGAAGCAGAATTTGTCAATATCAGAGCCGGAAAGGCAACTCCATCTATGTTGAGCAGTGTAAAAGTTGAATATTATGGGGCTTTAACCCCTCTGAGCCAGGTCGCCAACGTAAACACGATGGATGCACATACCATCACGGTTCAACCTTGGGAAAAACAATTGATTCCAGAAATCGAAAAGGGTATTATGAATGCCAATTTGGGTTTCAATCCAAGTAACAATGGAGAAAGCGTGATTATTAATGTGCCCATTTTGACTGAAGAAAGAAGGAGAGAATTGGCAAAACAAGCCAAATCAGAAGGCGAAAATGCCAAGGTGAGCATTCGAAATGACAGAAAAGAGGCCAATAATGAGTTAAAAAAACTCGACATATCAGAAGATATGCTGGCTAATTCAGAACAGGATGTTCAGGATTTGACAGATAAGTATATCAAAAAGGTAGACGCGCTGTACGTAGTCAAGGAGAAAGAAATTATGACCGTTTAATCAAAATATTCACTTATCAACTTTTTGATTTAATAGGCTTCAAAAATTCAAGATAATGTTGATTGCAGATAAAGCAGAACGCTTTTAAAACCTTTGTTTATGAATTTTTGGCAAGTTGTATCTCGGTTTATCTTAACACAAAGAATATTCATTCTTATTGTTTTGGCTGCCATTACAGCACTTCTCGGTACTAAAATTCAAAATATAAAGTTCTCCCATTCTGAAGCGAATCTGCTTCCAAAAGATCATGAAGAGAATATAAAGTATGATCACTTTCTTGATATTTTTGGTGAGGAAGGCAACATGATCATCCTTGCGGTGCAAGATTCCAGTTTGTTCCATGTAGACAATTTTAATAAATGGAATGAATTCTCCCACAAGCTTGACGCGTACCCGGAAGTAGATTTCTCCGTATCAATTGGTGATATTAAAAAGCTTAAAAAAGATAAAAAGAACCAGCAATTCATCGTTGAGCCTATTTATGAACATACGCCGGCAACAGATGAGGAGGTGGCCGCTATTCGGAACGAATTATTTGAAAAACTCCCTTTCTACGACAATATCCTTTTTAATAAGGAAACAGGTACCGTTCAGACGGCGATTTATCTCGACAAGGCCATTGTCAATACAAAAAAAAGGGAACGTTTTGTTTTTGACGTACTCAACCCTTATGTAGAGGAATTTGAAAAGGATACCGGCTTAGATGTGCGCGTATCAGGTATGCCTTTTATCAGGACCATGAACGCACAAAACATCATTGATGAAATTGGCCTTTTTGTTGGTTTGGCCCTATTCATTACCTCCTTGATTTTTTGGCTCTTTTTCAGATCGTACAGAGCCACGTTTATCACCATGACCGTTGTGAGCATTGGTGTTGTTTGGGCCCTCGGTTTTATTGGCTGGTTTGAATATGAAATATCCGTATTGATGGCATTGATTCCGCCATTGACCATTGTGATAGGCGTACCCAACGCAATCTTTCTTATTAACAAATACCAGCAAGAGGTTAAAAAACATGGGAATCAGGCAAAGTCCCTGCAAAGAGTTATCTCAAAAATAGGTAACGCCACCTTGATGACCAATATCACAACAGCCTCAGGGTTTGCTACCTTTATTTTTACAAATAGTCAGCTACTCAACGAATTTGGTATCATTGCCTCCATTAATATTCTGGCCATTTTTGTCTTGTCTTTATTGATAATACCCATTATCTACAGCTTTATGCACAAACCTAAAGACAAGCATTTACAGCATCTTGAAAGAAAATGGATTGATGCCATAGTCAACTGGATGGAAGATACTGTAAGACATCATCGCATCGCCATTTATATTTCTACCGTCTGTATTATTGTTACCAGTATTATTGGGGTTTATATGATACGAGTTTCTGGTAGCTTGATTGAGGATATGCCTAAAGGGAAGCAGTTCTATAAAGATATTGTGTTTTTTGAACAGGAATTCGGCGGTATTATGCCATTAGAAATCTTGATTGACACCAAACGCAGGAATGGCGTGATGAGTTTGTCAACACTAAAACGAATGAACAAACTCGATGAAGAAATAGACGAAATTCCGGAACTGTCTAAATCTATCTCGATTTTGAATATGGTTAAGTATTCGAAGCAGGCTTTTTACAATGGAAATCCAAAATATTATCAATTGCCTACCGAACAAGAGAAGAATTTTATTCTTGCTTACACCAAGAATTCAGACGCGACCTCAGATCAATTAAAAAACTTTGTAGATTCTACTGGTCAATATGCGAGGATCACCACTTTTATGAAAGACATTGGCACTGAAAAAATGGAAACCATCGAAGATCGCATTCAAACCAAGATCGATCAGGTATTTCCTGAAGAACGCTATGGGGTTTCTCTTACGGGTAAGGCACTTGTTTTCTTAAAAGGAACCAATTACCTGGTTAAGAACCTCGTAATTTCCTTATCTCTGGCCATCTTATTGATCTCTTTATTCATGGCCTGGATGTTCAAGTCCTATAAAATGATCATTATCTCTTTGATTCCAAATATTTTACCCTTGTTGATAACAGCTGGCCTGATGGGCTATCTGGGTGTACCTATTAAACCTTCAACTATATTGGTATTT
>CAYQPI010000142.1:0-10869 GCA_964419405.1 uncultured Flavobacteriaceae bacterium | reverse complement strand
AACCCAGAAGAAAAAGAGAAAAAACACGCTAAGTCCTTATATTTATTGTGTTTAGAACATTTTTGAACCTTTATGAAATTGATAACCATTTAGCAAGCTAAGCACATCCATTCTTCTTTTTCCGGCTAGTTTTAAATCTTTGATTTCAATAAAACCATTCGGTATGGCCACCCTCAGTTGTTTTTTTGAAACCATCAGATGGCCAACGTCAAAATGATGTGGTTCATGATTATACTCACAATCATAGATTTTCAATTCTATTGGTTCACCGCCATTGTCAAGTATTGTCCATGCGCCGGGGTAAGGATTTAATCCTCTTATATGGTTGTAGATCGAGACTCCGGGGGTGTTCCAATCAATTCTGCAATTCTCTTTGGTAAGTTTTGGCGCAGGTTTAAAATTGCCTGCCTTTTGTTGTATGGGTTTAATGGAAGCAGTCATGATTGAATCAACGGTTTCAACAACTGTTTTGCTTCCCAATGCCATGAGCTGATCGTGTAATTCTCCAGCAGTGGTATTCTCTGAAATCGATAAAGTTTCCTGTTGAATGATGTCACCTGTATCGATATCTTCATTTAAAAAAAAGGTGGTTACCCCTGTTTTGTTTTCACCATTAATAATCGCCCAGTTTATGGGGGCAGCACCCCTATAGTCTGGTAAGAGTGAGGCATGAAGATTAAAAGTTCCCAGCCTGGGCATGGCCCATACTTGTTTTGGAAGCATTCTGAACGCCACTACAATTTGAAGATCAGCTTCTAATGCGCTAAGCTCATGTAGAAAGTCATTATCTTTTAGATTTTTTGGCTGAAGAACCTTGATGTCTTTCGAAACCGCATATTTTTTTACAGCAGACTGATTAATTTTTCTCCCTCTGCCAGCTGGTTTGTCAGGAGCCGTTATTACTGCTACGATATTCTTTTTAGCTTGTAGAAGGGCATCTAAGGTGGCCACTGCAAAATCTGGTGTGCCCATAAAAACTATTCGAGGATCTTTCATGTTTTGATGTAAAATTTATTCTGCAAATCTATGCCTATGATTTTTTGTTCCACTAAGATTTCCAAAGTTTTTATGATCAAATTTTTGTCTTTGGTTAAATATAGACTAATCTCGTTAAGGTCTAAACTTCTATTTGCTTTTAAGAGCTTTAAAATTTCTTTAGCATCATCCTCACCACTTGTTTTAATACGGCTTTTTCTTTTCTCGCAAACATCACATTGACCACAGGGTTCATTTAAATCCTCAGAAAAATATTTGAGCATGACCTTTTGTCTACATTGCTGATCATTTTTAACAAATGCTTCCAAGTCCAGCCATTTCTTTCGTTTATTTTTATTGCGATTTTCGATATGATCTCGAAGCGAATGGAAAACAAAATTATCTTCTCTTGGTACAAGAAACTTCAAGGTCATCAGTTTTGTTGATCGATGGTACTTTATGATCTCATCTTTGTCAAGCCGATGTAAGGCTTCAATAATCTCTCCCTTTGATCTGTTTAATTTCTGTCCTAAAAAATACTCGTTAATCGTCATGAATTGATCAAGAATCCCACCATAGGATCTTAAAAGCAATTGCAAAACTTTTGAAGTGTCGTTTTGACTTTCCTGTATAGAAACCAAATGCCTGTGGTTTGCAATGATTCTAACCTTTGAGCCTTTTCCCAGCCCATGATCAAGGGCTATGATATGTTCATTTTGTAAATGCTGTAGGGCAGTGAAAACCTTTGGAAGTTTCAGTTTATAATGCAGTGAGAATGCCTGCAACTCTATTTGATGCAGTTCTTCAGGTAATTCACCATGTCCTATATAGAGAAACTCGTTTAGTTTTTGATAAATACGCAGGCATTCTTTAGCATCGATCATTGATTGATCTAACATTTGCCGACTTTCAAAAAAGCTTTGTTCATTATACAAGAGATAGGCCCAGGACTTTTTACCATCTCTACCGGCCCTACCAATTTCCTGAATATAATTTTCCATGCTAAAAGGCATGTGTATGTGAATGATCAGTCTTACATTTGACTTGTCGATTCCCATTCCAAATGCGTTGGTCGCCACCATTACCTTTGAAGTTTCTGATTTCCATTGATCAAGAGAATGACTTTTTTCATCATGCGATAAGCCACCGTGATAATAGGTAGCTTTAATGTGGTTTTGCTGAATATACCGAGCCGTTTGAACCGCTTTTTTTCTGGTTCCGACATAAATGATTGCCGGATGATCTATAGATGTTAACAATTGAATGGTTGAACCCAGGATGTTTTCAGTCTGCTTAATTTTGATACTGAGATTATCTCGATAATAGGATGTTTTGAAAAGCCTGGCTTTTGACAAATCTACCTGAGTCATAATATCTTTTACAACCTTTGAGGTTGCTGTTGCAGTAAGCGCAATTCTTGGCGTGTCTGGATGCAGCTCATTTAATATGGGAATTTTCAGGTAGGCAGGTCTAAAATCATGTCCCCATTGCGATACGCAATGAACCTCGTCAATGGCAATTAGATTAATGTGTAATTGAGCTATTTTCTCCTGAATAAAAGGAGATTGCAATTTTTCAGGCGAAAGATAGAGAAACTTGTAGGTACCATGAGTAACATTGTCAAAGGCAATGATGGTCTCATGACGGTTGAGTTTTGAACTGAGAGCCATGGCCTTGATTCCTTTTTCCTGGAGACTTTTGACCTGATCTTCCATTAAGGCAATAAGTGGTGAAATAACAAGGCAGATACCTTCGCGTAAGATCGCAGGAATTTGGTAACACAATGATTTTCCGGCTCCAGTCGGCAACAAGACAAAAACATCCTTTCCTTCAAGAACTGTCTCAATAATTTCTTGTTGAGGTGGCCGAAAAGATTCGTGTCCCCAATAGTTTTTTAGAACATCTAACGCCTTGCTCATAGGCCATTTGTATGCTTTAAAATAAATGATATTCTGGACTGAACACTTCCTTCGGGAACCGTTATGATGTCATAATCAATTTCCTCATAGGCTCTTATAAGATGCTTGTAAATCTTTTGTGCCTGATCGAATGATTCGTAGCGTTCATTATCAGTTTTATAGATAGCTCTCCAGGGTGGCATCATGAATATTTTCGAATAACGATGTTCCATACTTTTTTCAATATATTCTGCAGGATATGCAGTACCTGAATAGTTCATATACCCATGAATATCTGGAATTCCACGGTCAAAAAAAACAGTATGGGCCTGGTGTTTTTCAGCTTCCTTATATTGACTGATTCGCCCTTCCAATAAGAGTTTACTAAAAAGTAAAGGGTCTTTTAAAAAGAGTTGATCAATTCCCGATTCCTGAGCTTGTTTCGTTATTGTTCGTGATATTTCAGGCATGCAGGTAAACGCCTTTTTTTCCAGGGCTTCTATCAAAGTAGACTTTCCTGTTCCAGGTCCTCCGGTAATAACTATTTTAGTTTGCTTCAAAGCAATTGAATTATTCTTAAAACAATTCAAAATTAAGAAAATAATAATTGTAAATTTGAGGACTTTTCAAATCAAAAATTTAAGAATGAGTAAGGAGTCAGAATTTTACGAGAAATTAAAGAAAAGTTTGATTGAAACAACTGAGTTTCCAACCAAATATATGTACAAGTTTATTATACCCAGTGGGGATGATAAGTTCAAGCAAATCGAGAACATATTTGACAACATGGGGGCAGTGATCAATTCTAAACCATCAAAGACAGGAAAATATACCAGTTTGACGATCTTGGTTAAGATGACGTCACCAGATGAAATCATAGAGAAATACAAAGCGGTATCAAAAGTTGAAGGTGTTATTTCTTTGTGATAATTTTAACAAGGCATTTAAAAAATAAAAAATATTTTTGACGGTTTAGAGGATTTGTCAAGAGAGAGGAAACAATTCAAAATGAGGATAAAGAAAGTATTGGTCTTATCTGCCATGTTGATTAGTGGCGTTGTGCGTGCACAGGATGAAGATAAAAAGCTTTTTAGTATAAATGGCGAAGATGTCTATAACTCAGAATTTATAAGAGTTTACGAGAAGAATAAAGACATTGTTGTGGAAGATGAGAGAAAGGGTTTTGATGATTATTTTGACCTTTTTGTTGACTTTAAATTAAAACTGAAGCAAGCCAGAGACTTGAAACTGGATACTGTTAGTTCGTATACTTCAGAACTTAGCAATTATCGCGAACAACTGATTCAACCGTATTTACAGAATCAGGAAGCAACTGAAGACTTGATAAACGAGGCATATCAGCGAACCGTTGAGGAAGTGAAAGCAAGTCATATTTTAGTTCTTTTAAAACCAGATGCGCTACCTGCCGATACCCTAAAAGCATTTAATAAAATTACCAAGGCACGAGAGGAAGTTGTAAGAGGTAGTTCGTTTGACAGCGTGGCTCAACAATATTCTGAGGACCCCTCTGTTGGAACAAATGGAGGTGATCTGGGTTATTTTTCGGCATTTTCCATGGTGTATTCGTTTGAAAACGCAGCTTACCATACTGAAGTGGGGGCTGTATCTACACCATTTAGAACGCAATTTGGGTATCATATTGTTCAGGTAAATGACAAACGTGCTTCACCCGGTGAGGTTCAGGTGGCCCATATCATGGTGAAGAACGATACCGCTGATGTAGAACAGTCGAAAGATAAAATTTTTGAAATTTACCAGAAATTGAATCAAGGCGATGATTTTGCCAATATTGCTAAAGAGCATTCTGATGATGTGAGTTCGGCAAAAAAAGGAGGAGTTTTACCTCGTTTTGGTCCTGGAAGAATGATTAAGAGTTTTGAGGATGTGGCCTTTGGTTTGCAAAATGAAGGGGACTATTCCGAACCTTTTGAAAGCGATTATGGCTGGCATATTTTGAAATTATTAAAAAAGTTCCCTGTGCCTTCTTATGAAGAACTGCATGACAAACTGGCTTCAAAAGTAAAAAATGGAAGCAGGGCGAATTATGTGGAAGCATCATTGGCACAAAAAGTTGGGTCAGCATATCAGGTGGTCACTTATAAGGGGAAATTACAATTATATCCCACAATTAAAGGTTTTGAGCAGAGTCAAGACACATTGCTAAAAGTTGAAAAGATATATTATACAGGAAAAGATTTCTATCAATATGCCAAGGATTTGAACAATAGTACTATATCAGAATCCTATGAGCATTTCAAGAATGCGATGGTCATTGAGTATTATAAGGATCATTTGGAAGAAAGCAATAAGGAATTTGCTTTGACCTATAATGAATATAAGGATGGCTTGTTATTATTTGAATTATTGCAAAAGGAAGTGTGGGAAAAGTCAGAGAATGATTCCATAGGCTTGCAAGAATATTTTGAGTCGAATAGAGACCGTTATAGGTGGAAAAAAAGAGCTGAGCTAAGCATAGCGAGTTGTACTCAGAAAGACAAGGCTATTCTGGTGCAGGAACTTTTACTGAAAGGGGTAAAAACTGATTCCATCAAAAATGCAGTAAATGAAGGAGCGCGAATTAATGTGCTTTTTAGTAAAGGGATTTTGGAAGAAGGAAGTTCCAAATTGCCAGCTGGATATGAAATTAGCCAAGGAGTCTCTGGTATATTCGAAGATGATGAACATAATTTTACCATCATTAAGGTAGATGCTATATTTGAACCTAAATTAAAGGAATTAAAAGAAACCAGAGGAGAGGTGATGAATGATTACCAGAACTTTTTAGAAGCACAATGGGTTAAAGAACTAAGAGAGACATATCACGTAAAAGTGTATCAAAAAAATTACAAGGATCTCAAACAAAGATTTGAAGTCGAATGAAAAAAGTCATTGTCATAGTTAGTGTCGCATTGGTATTTTTGGTGAGCTGTAAACAAGAAGCAGCAGATCAAAATGCAGTAGCTCGTGTAAACGATCACTACTTGTTGAAAAGCGAGTTGGATGAGGCCATGCCCACTGGATTGGATAGTGAAGATAGCTTGCTATACAGAAATAATTATATTAAAATATGGGCAACCAAAGAGTTGCTGATGGAGAAAGCAAAGATCAATGTTGAGGACAACAATGGGCAGATTGAAAAACTCATTGAGGATTATAGAAAAGAATTATTGATCGACAGGTATAAAAAGGCGCTATTGCAACAAGAGCTCGATACGGTTATAACTGAAAAGGATATCAATGATTATTACGAGGCAAATAAAAATGTCTACAGACTTAATGAGAATTTAATTCAGTTGAAATATATTCACTTTAGTAAGGATATGAATGACAAGAAAGACCTTATAAAGATGTTTCGGTCAGACAGTTCTGAAGATTTGGAAGAGTTGATCGCAAGAGAATTGGAATTCTATTCCTTTTCGTTTAATGACAGTATCTGGGTGGCTTATAGAGAAGTAGAAAAGAAGCTTCCTTTTTTAAAAGAAGAAAAAAATATAAAAAAGAATCAATATATTAACAAAGAAGATTCATTAGGAGTATATTTGCTCGCTGTTAAGGATATGAGACTCAGAAACGAGATTGCACCCTTGAATTATGTAATTCCAACCATCAGGCAGATGATATTGCATAAAAGAAAGTTGGAGTTAATGAATGAAATAGAAAAGACAATTATGGTTGATGCCATAAACAATAAACAATTTGAACAGTATTAAAATGAAGAGATTAGTAATGATTGCGATACTTGCGTGTAGTTTTCATTTAGAGGCGCAGGAAAAGGTTAAGATTGATGGTGTTGCCACGGTGGTTGGAGACAATATTGTTCTCGATTCAGAAATTGATGCATTCAAACAGGAGTTGATTCAGCAGAGCGGAGGTCAGATTGAAATCTCAGACTGCGAAATGTTAGAGCAGATCATGAACCGAAAATTATTGGCGCATCATGCTGTTATTGATAGTGTCGCTGTGAATGAAGGGGAGGTTCAGCAGCAGGTTCAGCGTAAAACAGACTATTTTACACAGCAGTTAGGCTCTCCTGAAAAAATGTTGGAATTGTATGGTTTTGAAAATATGAAAGACCTCAAGGATGAGTTGTATCGTGTTGAAAAAGAAGGCCTGTTAATTGAAAAAATGCAACAGCAGTTAACCGCAGATATTGATATAACTCCAGAAGAGGTTAAACGTTATTATAATAGTTTGGAAGCGGAAGGGAATTTACCTGAAATCGGAGCTGAAATTGAGTTGTCTCAAATTGTATTAAACATTGAACCAACACCAGAAGAGGTTCAAAAGACCATCGATAGACTGAAAGAAATTAAAAAAGAAGTTGAAGAGGGTGGTAATTTTAAGATGAAAGCTATTTTATATTCTGATGATCCTGGTGTTACTCAAAACAGTGGCTTCTATTCAATTGAAAGAAATAGTCCTTTTGTAAAAGAGTTTAAGGAAGCCGCTTTTAGTATGGAGGAAGGCGAGATCTCTCAACCCTTTAAATCAGATTTTGGCTATCATATTTTAATGGTCGATAAAATTAAAGGAAAGCAAAGAGACGTCTATCATATATTGATGCAACCTAAGGCTGATGAGGCTGCAGCTGAGCGCGTAAGAGATTCATTGAGTAAGTACAGAAGACAAATACTTAAATTAGAACTTCCTTTTGACGAAGCAGTGGTCAAATATTCACAGGATAAAGATACAAGGTTGAGTAAAGGTGTTTTGATGAATCCGGTTTCTGGGGATACTCATTTTGATTTGACAAGAATGGACCCTGAGTTATATTCTAAAGTAAGTAATTTGAAAGAAGGGGAGATAAGTGAAGTCTTTCTGGATGAGACCAGACAGGGGCTTAAAATGTACAAAATTCTTTTACTTAAAAGCAGGACAGAGGCCCATACAGCAGATTTGGTGCAGGACTATGTGAAGATCATGGAATTGGCCCTGCAAAAGAAAAAGACGGAGCAAATCGAAAAGTGGTCTGAAGAAAAGATCATGGACACCTATGTGAATATCAATGAGATTTACACCAGTTGTGATTTTAAAAGTAACTGGGCTAAAAACTGATATTTATGTCTGATGTCGCTAAAATTGATGCACTTGTAAAGCGTTATGCTTTATTAAAAAAAGAGATTGGAAAAGTTATTGTCGGCCAGCATGACGCAGTTGATCATGTCTTACTTTCTGTTTTATGTGGTGGACATTCTCTTTTAATTGGGGTTCCGGGACTGGCAAAAACCTTGTTGGTCAATACCGTTGCCAAAGCCCTTGGATTAAATTTTAAGCGTATTCAGTTTACACCAGATTTGATGCCATCAGATATCCTGGGAAGTGAGATTCTTGATGAGAACCGACATTTTAAGTTTATTAAAGGTCCCGTTTTTGCCAATATTATACTGGCCGATGAAATAAACAGAACTCCTCCTAAAACACAGGCAGCATTGCTAGAGGCGATGCAAGAAAAATCAGTAACCGTTGCCGGACATAGTTTTGATCTGGATTTGCCTTTTTTTGTATTGGCTACTCAGAATCCTATAGAGCAGGAAGGAACTTATCCTTTGCCAGAGGCTCAATTAGACAGGTTTATGTTTAGTATTTATCTGAATTATCCATCGTTTCAGGAAGAGGTGTTTGTAGCAAAAAACACGACCAATGATGATCGTATTGAGGTACTTCCGGTATTTAAACAGGAAGATATTATTGAATATCAGCACCTGATCAGGAGAATACCAATAGCTGATAATGTAGTTGAATATGCTGTGAAATTATCTACAAAGACAAGGCCTAAAGAAGAAAATGCTCCTGAGATTGTTAAGAATTATATCGATTGGGGTGCCGGACCAAGAGCATCACAAAATCTGGTATTGGCTGCCAAGGCCTATGCTGCAATTCATGGGAAATATTCACCAGACATTTCAGATGTTCAGGCAGTTGCCCATGGAATTTTGCATCACAGAATAGTGAAAAACTACAAGGCAGAGGCTGAGGGAATTACAGAGACACAGATTATCAATTCACTTATTTAGGTTAAGTGACTGATAAACAGTTGGTTATTTCTACTATTTTCTTTCTTAAAAATATTATGTAGTACAGTATTGTCAAAACAACAATTTGTTTGTATATTTGCACGCCTTTTGAGCGATTTCAGATTATCAAAAGGTGTAGCTAAATAAGTATAATTTCTCTTATTGTTTTGATCGCTGACAAATCTGTAAAAACATAAGATACAAAGTATAAGACATTATGTCGAAACTACAAGAAAAAATTGATCTATACACAGGCGCAGCCGAAAAACTAGGTATAGAGTTAAACGCAGACCTTTTTAAAGCAGTAACCAAAGGACTAGGTCCTTCTATCTACAAAGAGGATGCTGAATTGGTTTCTTCATCTAACAAGGATGAATTAGAAACGATCAAAAAGAATTTCCTAATCAAAAAACTTGGACTTGCAAAGGATGATGCATCTTTAGATGAGAGTATTGCCAAAGCAATTGAAACCTTAGGGACAAGTAACAGAAAAAAGTACCGTGCTTTGTTTTACTATTTATTGGTAAAAGAGACTGGTTCAGAAGCTGTTTATGCTGAAGTAAAAGAAGAAGCTAAAGAGGCTCCTGCTAAAGCTGAAAAGGAAGAAAAAGCTGCAAAAAGTGCTAGTAAAAAAGTTGAAAAAACAAAAAAAGAAGAAGTGATAGAAGAAAAAGTAACAGAAAAAGCTGCTGCTCCAGCGGAGGTTAAAGAAACCGCTGCGCCAGTTGCAGAAAAAGCTGAAACAGTAGTTGATGCCGGTAAATTCCTAAGTGATTTTGATTGGCAGAAGTATGAAGAAGGTATTGAAGCTGTTGATCAAGTTCAATTAGATGAGTTTGACAAGGCCTTAGAAAATACTGTTGGATTTGTAGAAGAACGTCAGGTTATTGACGGTACCGTGGTTCGTATTACTGATCGTGAGGCGATTATTGATATCAACTCAAAATCAGAAGGTGTAATTTCTTTAAATGAATTCAGGTATAACCCACATTTAAAAGTAGGAGATACTGTTGAAGTTAAAGTTGATAAACTAGAAGATAGTACGGGTCAATTAGTTCTTTCTCATAGAAAAGCCAGAGTAATAAAAGCTTGGGATAGAGTAAATAAAGCTCATGAAACTCAAGAAATTGTTACAGGTTATGTGAAGTGCAGAACTAAAGGAGGTATGATCGTTGACGTATTCGGAATCGAAGCGTTCTTGCCAGGTTCTCAGATTGATGTAAAGCCAATTAGAGATTACGATCAGTTTGTAGACAAAAACATGGAATTCAAAGTTGTGAAGATCAACCATGAATTTAAGAATATTGTTGTGTCTCACAAAGCGCTTATCGAGGCTGACCTTGCTGAGCAGAAGAAAGAAATCATTGGTCAATTAGAAAAAGGTCAGGTACTTGAAGGTGTTGTGAAAAACATTACTTCTTATGGTGTATTTGTTGACCTTGGAGGAGTTGACGGATTGGTGCACATTACAGATCTTTCCTGGAGCAGAATTAACCACCCAAGTGAAATTGTAGAATTGGATCAAAAATTAAATGTTGTGATCCTTGACTTTGATGATGAGAAGACAAGAATTCAACTTGGATTGAAACAATTGAGTAAGCATCCTTGGGAAGCTTTAGACGAAAACCTTAAGGTTGGTGATAAAGTAAAAGGTAAGGTTGCGATCATCGCAGATTACGGTGCATTTATTGAAGTAAGTGAAGGTGTTGAAGGATTGATCCACGTTTCTGAAATGTCATGGTCAACTCACTTGAGATCTGCGCAAGACTTCGTAAAAGTTGGAGATGTTGTTGAGGCTGTTATCCTTACTTTGGACAGAGAGGAAAGAAAAATGTCTTTGGGTATCAAGCAATTGCAACCAGATCCATGGACAGACATTACTACCAAATACCCTGTAGGTTCTAAGCATACAGGAACAGTTAGAAACTATACTAACTTTGGTGTGTTTGTTGAATTAGAAG
>CAYQPI010000141.1:0-4745 GCA_964419405.1 uncultured Flavobacteriaceae bacterium | reverse complement strand
GCAAAATCCCCGACATCCATTAAAATGCTAAAGTTTGCCATGAATTTGACCGATGATGGAATGGTTGGGCAGCAGGTTTTTGCCGGAGAAGCGACGAGATTGGCGTATATGACGGATGAGGCCAAAGAGGGAAGGGATGCTTTTTTAGAAAAGAGAAAGCCGAATTTCGAAAAAAAATGGATTCCTTAGAAATCAATAAAACAAATGAAGCATCAAAAAATAACACTACTCATAAAATGTGAGGACCAAACCGGTTTGGTCGCCAAAATAACAGGTTTCTTTTTTGAACACGGATTTAATATTCTGAGCTGTCAGCAACATGTGAATAAAGCAGAAAACAATTATTTTATGCGAATTCATGTAAGTGCTGAAGATGTTATACTGTCTAAGCAAGATTTAGAAAGTGCATTTGGGACATTGGCAGATTCCTTGGAAATTGAATGGTCCATAAATTATGAGAATGATAAAGAAAAGGTGGCTATTATGGTGTCTCATACCAGTCATTGTTTATATGATCTTTTGGAAAGACAGCGTGAAGGTGATTTGGATTGTTCCATTGAGATGATCATTAGTAATCATGAGAAATTACGCAGTATTTCAGAAATGTTTGGTATTCCTTATTACCATCTGCCCGTCGACAGAACAGATAAATCAAAACAGGAAGCTGAAGTTGTTTCCCTTTTAAAAGAGTTTGATATAGATTTGATTATCATGGCCCGGTACATGCAAATTCTTTCTGAAGATTTTGTCAATATGTATCCACAGAAAATCATCAATATTCACCATTCGTTTTTACCGGCTTTTCAAGGAGCCAACCCCTATCAGAGAGCCTATGAAAGAGGTGTGAAGTTGATCGGAGCCACAGCGCATTACGCCACGGTAGATTTGGATGAAGGACCGATTATTGAGCAGGGTGTTGAAAGGGTTACTCATGAAAGTACCACAAAGACCCTGAAAAGAATTGGCGCTGATATTGAAAGACTTGTTTTGGCCAAGGCGGTCAAATGGCACCTGCAAAACCAAATAATAGTGTCAGACAACAGGGCCATCGTTTTTCCCGAGGCCGGAGAATAAATAAATTAAGATAAAAGCGTATGAAAATTATCTGCATCGGCAGGAATTATGCCAAACATATAGAAGAACTTGCCAATGAAAGACCTGTAGAGCCGGTCGTTTTCATGAAGCCAGATTCTGCCGTTTTATTAAAAAAGAATCCATTTATCATTCCGCCTTTTTCTGAGGATATTCATTATGAGGTTGAGGTTCTGGTAAAAATCAATAAGATTGGAAAGTTTATCGATCAAAAATTTGCCCATAAGTATTATGATGAAATAGGATTGGGTATTGATTTTACGGCCAGAGATTTGCAGCAAAAGTTAAAAGAAAAAGGACTTCCCTGGGAAAAGGCAAAAGCCTTTGACGGTAGTGCAGTAATTGGTAAATATATAGATAAACGTGAATTAGACCTCTCGTCAATAAAGTTCCAACTATTAAAAAATGGGGAGCTGGTTCAGGACGGAGATTCTTCTCATATGTTATGGAAAATTGATGAATTGATCGCCTATGTTTCTCAGTTTTTTACCTTGAAAATTGGGGATGTTATTTTTACCGGAACTCCTGCAGGAGTGGGGAAGGTGTCTGCCAATGATCATTTGTCAGGAACTTTGGAAGGAAGAGAAATGTTCAATATCAAAGTAAAATAGGTTGTGAGCCAGTTTGAAATAGAAAGGAAATTTTTGGTCCGTTCTAATCAGTTCAAAGAGGTAGCTTTTAAAAAGGAGCGCATCGTTCAGGGCTTTTTATCCTCTGTGCCAGAAAGAACGGTACGGGTGCGCCTCCTGGCTGAACAAGGATTTATTACCGTAAAAGGAATCGGAAATGCTTCGGGAACGACAAGGTTTGAATGGGAGAAAGAAATTTCGAAAAAGGAAGCTCTTGATTTATTGGTCCTCTGTGAAAGCGGCATCATTGACAAAGAGCGTTATTATGTAAAAGTGATGGAGCACATCTTTGAAATAGATGTATTTGCGCTTGAGAACGAGGGCCTGACAATTGCTGAAGTTGAACTTGTCGATGAGTTTGAAAATTTTGAGAAACCGGTTTGGCTGGGAAAAGAAGTCACCGGAAATGCAAAATATTACAATTCAAGTTTGGTCAAAAAACCCTTTAAAAATTGGAAATAAAAAAGGTGAATGAATTCTCATACCCCTTTTTTATTTAGTTTTTTAAAACAATTCTAAACCTTGCTTTGCCCTCCTTTAAATGAGCCATTGCCTCATTTACTTTTTCCATCGGGAATTCTTCAACAGTAGGGTAAATATCATGTCTCACACAAAAATCAAGCATGGTTTTAGTCAACTCTGGGCTTCCTATAGGGCTACCTCCAACAGATTTTTCACCCATAATCAGTGAAAATGCAGGTATTGCCATGGGTTCTAAAACGGCCCCAACGGTATGAAATTTACCTTTTGGCTTCAGGCAACTGAGATATGAATTCCAATCTAAAGTTACATTGGTGGTATTTAGTATAAAACTTAGTTTGCCTGTGATACTTGCCAGCTCTTCAGGATCGCGTGAATTGACCACTTTGGAGGCGCCCATTTTAAGGATTTCATCTTTTTTAGCAGGGTTAGAGCTAAAGGCAATCACTTCACAGCCCCAGTGCTTCAGAAATTTCAAGGCCATATGACCCAAACCGCCTATACCAATTACCCCAACTGTATCTGTTGGTTTTACACCAGCGAGAATAATAGGGTTAAATACGGTGATCCCTCCGCATAAGAGCGGGCCTGCCTTTGCAAGATCAATTTGGTCTGGCAAGGGAATGGCCCAAGACCAGTGACCTCTTACTTTATTGGCAAAACCTCCATGTCTTCCGACAATAGTCGCTTCGTTGTTTGAACATAAATGCTGAGACCCATCCATGCATTCAGAACAGCTCATACAAGAAGCAGATAGCCATCCCAGACCAACCTTATCACCAACTTTGAGATTTTTTACAGCAGATCCGGTGTTTATGATTTCTCCAATGATCTCATGTCCAGGGACCAATGGATAGGTAGTCATGCCCCATTCGTTATTGATCATGCTCAGGTCTGAATGGCAGATGCCACAATGGGACACTTTAATATCTACTTCTTCTGCTCCTAGATCTTCTAATTCATAAGAGAAGGCTTCTAATTTTCCTTTTGGTTCTTTTGCCGCAAATGCATTTACTTTCATAGGGTTATTTTTTGGGGGTTAAATTTCATTCATTTACTCTTTAGATTTTAGTTGCACTTTTCTAAAACATGTGCTAGCTCTTCTTCTGTGAGTGACATCACATGCTGTGGGTTTGGAACAATTTTTTTGATTTCCTCCAGGGCACATGAACAATAGGAGTCTGCAGCAGCCTGGTCTACACCCTTTTCTTTTTGCGCCAGGTTACAATGTTCAATAAATAATTGTTCTACTTCTTCTGTCCAGGGATCTTCTATCTTGATCAACAAGAGGTCATCAAGGCACTCAGAATTCACGAATAATTCTACAATTTCATTTTGTTCTAATTCCATAGCCTTCTCTGCATCAGGATAGGCTTCAATGGATGACTTTAATAAGCAATCACAGTATTCTTTAGCATTTTGGACATCCTCTGATTCGAGAAACCCTACGCAATTCCTTTCAAATTCAAACATGTTTTTTTCGGTCCATTGATGCTTCGATACCACATCTTCTGAGGCTGTTTTAGCTTCCTTTTTTTCTTTTTCACAACTGATGAAAAGAAAAGTGACAAACAATATTAGAATGGAGGTTTTATAGTTTTTCATAATCTAAAATTCAAAAATTTCACATTTAATTCTTTCTGTTTTTAACTTTTCTCTGGAGACAAAATCAGAAACGACATTGCCCGCTGTGGATCCCCAGAAAATAACATCTCCTGCGTCTCCACCAATAGCAGAACCTAAAAACTGACCTGCCGTTGCGGCGATGGCCCTGTTCTGTCTTCCTTTCATTTTTTTCTCATCAGGTCTCCCTACAGCTATAATGTTGTCAATGGGAATCTTTTTTCCGGCGATTGGCATAAAACGCGTACTTCTGGCATAGTCAAAAACACGAACGACCCCGCGATCTTTGAAAATGCCGGTAATCTTGCCCTGAAAATAATGAGGGTTCTTTCCTTTCTTTGCATGACCGATGATAATGAGATCGCCCAGCATAAAAGTATCGATGCTCATTTCATTGTAGTTTGCATCAAACCTCTTGACAAGTAGTTCCTGCCCTAGGGCAGGAATACTGCAACCTATGATCAATAAGAATAACACTAATTTTTTCATACGTACTGAATTAAGTTCTTAAAAATTAAGTTCAATGGAATTATAACAGAATATCCATAAAGCACAAAGGGCTAAAAAACACACGTTTTTTAGCCCTTTGAATTTACGAAAAAATTAGTTTAGTCCAATACAGTATTTTCTTCTGAAGCGTCTTTGTATAATTCCACTCCGGCATCATAGTATTTGTCGCCTTCCGTCCAGAACGGTGTTACCGGATCATTTGAGATCATTCTACATGTTAGAACGTATGACCTGAAGAATTTTTCCAGGTAATCGTAATCAACTGTTTCAGGATTGTCAGCAGTCTGATGATAGGTCGCATTTATTTCTTCATTGAAGGAAGTGAATCCCATACTATAAGTTGGTGCTGGTACTCCTTTTTTGGCAAAATTTACATTGTCTGATCTGTCGAATAAATTCTGTTCCGGTGCA
>CAYQPI010000140.1:0-13248 GCA_964419405.1 uncultured Flavobacteriaceae bacterium | reverse complement strand
AAAGATTATCTCGAAACGGTGTATGAAGAACCCTTAGATCAATTGAATTATAATAATTTTTATGGTCCTCTAGGAGCGACCACTTTAGGTTATAATCCTTTAAATAAATTCGCCAAAACAAGAATTGTCCCAACAGAGAATGATGAGTTTTTCAGGCATCAGTTGTTGCATGGAACGGTGCACGATGAAGGAGCTGCCATGATGGGTGGTGTGAGTGGTAATGCCGGTTTATTCGGAACCTCTAATGATGTTGCAAAAATGATGCAAATGTACCTTCAGAAAGGCTATTATGGAGGAGAGAGTTATTTTAAACCCGAGTCTTTCGATAAATTTAATCGACGTTATTTTGAGGATAAGGGAGTTCGAAGAGGTTTGGGATTTGACAAGCCTCAACTGGATGAATCAATGGCCACCTGTGGTTGTGTTTCGTTTAAAAGTTTTGGCCATAGTGGTTATACAGGTACTTACACTTTTGCAGATCCTGAGACTGAGATCGTTTATGTGTTCTTATCCAACAGGGTATATCCGACAAGAGAAAACAATAAATTAGGTGATGCAGATATCAGAACTGTAGTTCAGAAATTGATACAAGACGCCATAGTAGACTAGATTTGTTTGGACTTTACGAATAAATAGGCCATCAGAATACTCCCGCATAAGTAAATTAAGGCGATCGAACTTCCGAAAAAATAAGAAACGATTAGTGACTGAACAATATAGGTGATTGGGATCAAGGTGATGGCAATGGTAAATCTGAAGGTAGAAATAAATTCTTCCTCTTTTATTTTCGGAGCAACATAGTTCCAGAACAGCCATGGAAGAAATGTATTGACCTTGACAAAAGGAGTCAATAAATTAAATTGACCCATAGGTTTTGAGACGTTCTCTAAAGGGAATTTTAAATTTTCAAGTCGTTTATTTACGGTGATTGGATCCATAAAATCTTGCTCTGAAAAAGATTGTTCTATCTCGTCATAATGCTCAAGATCATCAATTTGTGTAATGATTTTTTTGAGAGAATTACTAACTTCAGCCTTTAATCCGTTATTCTGATTCTCGATATTTGTTTTGGTTGCCTTGATAGGTTTTCCATAAATAACATGTACGCTTGAACCATACTTTTTTGCATTGGTATAATTAATACCTATTGGTAAAACATAGACCTCTTTATCAGGATGTTTTTCTATGGCCCCATGGATGATTCGGGTAAATCCTTTACTCAGCGCTCTCAAACGCCTTTTTATATTGTGATTTCCTTCGGGAAAAATCAATATGGTCCCTTTGTTGTTGAGAATAGTATAACATTTCTCAAAGACTTCCTCGTTTTTGGCCAGGCTGTTAATACCGTCTTTTATCCTATAGATGGGCAGCATGTTGACGGAGGATAACAAAGCTCTTATCAGGGGGGTGCTAAACACATCTGACCGGGTTAAAAAATGTAATTCTCTAGGTGTATAGGCACCAATCAAAAGTGGATCAACCAGGGCATTTTGATGGTTTGCTACGAATAATAAAGGAGTGTTTTGAGGGACATTTTCAGTACCGCTCACTCTTACCTTTTTGAAATAAAAGGTAAATCCAAGGCGCATATAGTATTTGACAAAAAGATACCAGAGTTTTTTCATGCTGCTTTACGAATCTTTTTATCAGACCAGAAAAAGGCGATCAACAGCCCTGCAAGGATATCCCATATGGCCCAAAAAGCCACGAGCAGCGCCATGCCTCCCAAACCATCAAAAAAACTGAAAACCAATAAGAGTCCCAGACCTGAATTTTGAATTCCTGTTTCAATACACAAGGTTTTTTGATTCAGATAGCTCAATTTGTTCATTTTGGCAAAATAAAAACCTACCAATAATAACAGGCTGTTATGCGCGATAACAATGGCAAATACATAATGGATATGTTCCATGAAGATATCTAGGTTATTGTAAAATGCTCCTGCAATAAAAGCGAGGAAAATCAATATGGATACTGGTTTTAAAAAGCGCGATGCTTTAGCCGCAAAGTTAGGATGGTAATTGTTGATCACCATACCTATGATCAGGGGTATGCCAAGAATCAGTAAAACAAAACGCGCTACCTCGATGGGAGCTACTTCAACAGATTTAAGAATTTCGGCAGTAGGGGCATAGAAACTTCCCCATATCGCAAAGTTTAAAGGTGTCATGATCAGGGCTGCCAAGGAGGCAAATGCGGTGAGACTCACAGAAAGAGCTGCATTTCCACCAGCGAGTTTGGTCATGAAATTCGAAATATTACCACCCGGACATGCCGCTACCATCATCATGCCCAGAGCAATACTAGGGTAGGGTTTAATCAGAATGATCATTAAGAAAGTGGCCAGAGGAATTAGTAAAAATTGCGAAACAATCCCAACGATTACCGGTTTTGGAGATTTCAAAAGGTTGGTGAAATCAGAGGTCTTTATGTCCAGGGCCACTCCAAACATAACCAAGGATAGGGTCAGGTTTACCACCCATAGGTTGTCAGAATTAAAATGTATCTGGATATCGTCAATAGAGTTGAGCATAGGTTTTTAATCAATTTTTAAAGGCAAATGATATAATGTTTGCCCCCATCTGAAGCGCTTTTAATCTCACTTCTGGCGGATTGTTATGAACGATTTCGTCTTCCCAGCCGTCGCTCAGGTCGCTTTCAAAATCATAAAAACAGATCATGCGGCCTTCATAAAAAAGACCAAAACCCTGTGCTGAGGCCTGGTCATGTTCATGAATTTTTGGTAAGGTACTAAAATTATAGTTTTGATGGTATATCGCATGGTCATAAGGAATTTCCTGAAAGTCAAGTTCGGGAAATACTTTTTTCATTTCTTTACGAATATACTGGTCTAGACCATAATTGTCAGAGATGTGCAGAAAGCCTCCTGAAATCAAATAGTCTCTGAGATTTTCACTGGCTGCATCTGAGAAAAAAACATTTCCATGCCCTGTTAAAAACACGATGGGATAATTAAAAATGTCTTTACTGTTCGTTTCTACATTTTTAGGTTTTGGGTCAAGTTGTGTGCCTATGTTTTCATTGCAAAACTGAATCAGGTTAGGCAGGGCGGTAGGGTTGGCGTACCAATCGCCACCACCATCATATTTTAATATGCCTAGCTCCTGAGCGGGCAATTCATTCATGATCAATAGAAAGAAGAGACAAATAATTGTCTTGGCTAGTTGATGTTTATATGGCTCTTTTCTTTTTTTCATTTCAACAAATCCAGGTTTATTTATTGAGAATTGATACATAAGCACAAGCAAATACACCTGCAGTTTCAGTTCTCAATCTGTTTTCTCCCAAAGTGATTGGTTTAATATTTTTTTTAAAAGCAGCCTCTATTTCTGACGGTGAAAAATCTCCTTCCGGTCCAATCAGGATCATTATTTTTCTGTGCTCTGGTAGGTAGGTTTCTATGCTGTATTTTTCGCTTTCTTCGCAGTGGGCGATGAGTCCCAGATCCCAATGGGTGTTGCTGATAAATTCTGAATAAGACAGAGCAGCGTTAAGTACAGGTTTCTGAAATTTTAAAGATTGTTTCATTGCTGAAACGATCACTTTGTCTAATCGTTCTGATTTGATCTGTCTTCTTTCAGAATGATCACATATGACAGGGGTAATTTCATCGACACCTATTTCAGTTGCTTTCTCCAGAAACCATTCGATGCGGTCATTCATTTTGGTAGGAGCAATACCTATGTGTAAATGATAGTTCCAGGGTTTGGCTTTTTTTTCAAAGGATATAACTTCTGCCAGGCATTTCTTATCATGGGCCTGAAGTACTTCAACCAGGAATAAGGTGCCCTTACCATCTGTTATGTGCAATTGGTCGCCTTCTTTTTTTCTCAGCACTCTCACGATATGCCTGCTCTCTTCCTTGCTGAATTGCAGGGTCTTAAGGTCTATATGTATTTCTGGATTGTAAAAAAGTTGCATACGCTAATGAAAGACAAGGCTAAAAGTAACCAATTCTGCCGACTTTACTAAGTTGTCAGTAGAAACTAAAGGATATCTTTTCGCATGGTGCATCTTCTTTTATAGATGACAGGTTTGAAATTTTTCCAAATCAACTGAATGTTTTTATTGTCTTCCAGTTCAGGAGTTATGATCATTTCTGTGACCCCTTTTTCTTGATAGGTTTTAAAAAATTCGTCAAAAACAATAGCGGTAACCCCCTTTTTTTGATATTCAGGCAAGATGCCAATCAAAAAAAATACTGAAGATTTTGAGTGCTTTTTTGCTTTTAATAAATGGATGAAACCCGTAGGGAAAAGTTTGCCGTTTGCCTTTTGCAAGGCCCTTGCAAATGAGGGCATGGTAATTGAAAAGGTCACGAGTTTACCCTGCTCATCTACTATAAATTTGATATATTCAGGATTGATAAAACTAATAAACTTGGTTTTTAAGTAGGCTATCTGTTTGTCACTTACGGGTACAAAGGAAGAAAGATCTGCATAGGCTTTATTGAACAATGCGAACATTTCTTCAACATAGGGTAATACTTCTTTGGTGGATTTGAAATTGATGGCCCTTAATTTGTACCGCTCTCTCACGATGGAGGCATAGCGGCTATATTTTTTAATACCTACGTCTTTCATTAAGAATTTGGTCTCAATGAATTTTTGATTCGGAATCAGCCCGTATTTTTTATAATGTTCAAAATAATAAGGATAATTGTACCAGGTGATCATGGTGCTGATCGTCTCAAACCCTTCCGTCAGTACACCAACCTTGTCAAGATTGGAAAAGCCCAAAGGCCCTTCTATAAATTCAAGGTTTTCCTTTTTGCCAATTTCATAGACGGTATCCAAAAGAGCCTTACTTACTGCTACATCATCGATAAAGTCTATCCAGCCAAACCTCATTCGAGGCACTTTTTGAACGTCTATTTCTAGGCGGTTGACAATGGCCGCAACCCGACCAACAATGACGCCGTCTTTCAGGGCCAGAAAAAATCGGGCATCAGCATGTTCAAATACGGGATTTTCAGATTTGTCAAAACTGGCAATCTCTTCACTAATGATAGGAGGTACCCAATATTTATTGTCTTTATATAAGGAAAAAGGGAATTTAACAAATTGTTTAAGCTCCTTCTTTGTCGAAATCTCCTGGATTTTTATCATTCGACAAAATTAATTGTTTTCAGATTTTTTATTGTATTTTTTTTGAGCTTTTTCTTTTTTCTTTTGCTCTTTTACCATCCGGTCATTTTGTTTCTTTCTGGCTTTTTGAGCTTTTTTATTCACGGGGGCCTCGATAGTTCTTGTTTTGGCTTTGGCACTTTTTACCTCTCGCATGTTGCCGCTGTTGGATGATTTACTGCCTGCAAAAAGACCAAAGGTAATGGTGTTCCAAAAACTTTTCTTCTCCTTGGGCATCATGCTGTCTTCATTATTGTCAACGTCACCAACGATAATCTTGTCTTGATGCCTGTCAAGTCTCCAGGATACTCCGCCACCAATAATATAGGTATTATCACCTCTTTCATCAAAAATCATTCGGGCAGAAAGGTCAGCCTGCATATTCGGATTGATCAAATAGGCTCCACCGGCACCAAATTGAAAATCGTTGGGTACGTTTTTTCTAAAAAACCCTTGATTTTCTCCAAAAATGGACCATTTTTCATGAAGCGTATAGGTAACTGTGATGATATACGAGTTTTCAGCTTCGTTGGTAAAAGCTTTATCAGAAATAAAGTTTAATAACAGAATTAGTCGATTCGAAAGGTCGTTTTGTGTATAGATCCCAAATCGTGGGCTAATACCTTCGGGGTTTTTGTGTAATTCAGTCAATAAATTGGTGTTTAACCCGGCATAGACTCCAACTGCAGGAATCAATCTTTTTTTATCAAAACTATGCCTGGCTTTCCAGCTTCTTATTTCTTTCGATTTATCGGCATATTCTGGTTTATACAACAGGTATTTCGCTCCAATGGTCAATTTGCTAAAACCAAATGCCGAAGCATTATAAACATCAGGCCTTGTGTAATCTCTGTTTTCACTAACCACTGCCATATCGAGTAGAAATTCCAACTGTTCGAAAAACTGCCCCGTTCTGAAGGTGATATCAGAGCCAAAACTAGTTGCACTATAGGAGATGGTTTCTTCGAGAAATGGGTCCCAATATTGATAACCACCGATATCTTTGTAAAAAAGACCGGCCTCTACCTGATAAACTTTTGTCCCAACACTATAGGGACTGTCGGAAAATCCCGGACGACGAGAATTAATCACCTCTGTATATTGAGCATGGCTGAATTCAGCCATTATCAGTAAGAGAAGGGTTGTAAGAAAGGGTTTCATGTTCAACTTATATTATGATCAAATTAAGTTTTTCAATATATAAACGTTTAAGTTGTCTGCAAATTGTTATTTTTGAAAATTAAATTTAATAATTATGGAGAAGGCCTCAATTCAGGGTTTATGGTTCATTTTGTTCCTTATTCTGGGCTACTATGCTTTCAAATGGCTGGCAAGAATATTACTACCTTTTTTAATGCAAAAGGCAGTTCGAAATTTTGAGAAAAAAGCGAGAGAGCAACAAGGGTATCAGCCTACGCAGGATCATGTAAAAGAAGGAGAGACAATTGTTGATAAAAAACCGGTTCAAAGAAAAGAAAGTAATAATAACGTTGGAGAATACGTAGATTTTGAAGAAGTTGACGACTAGTCCTCACGAGGATCAAACAAAAAAAACCGGTTCCCCCATAAATTTTAGGAAATTTTTACCTGTACTTGTTGCTATAGTAAGTTTTGTGATCATATCATTGGCTTATTTTTCACCAGTGCTGGAGGGTAAAGAGCTTTTTCAGTCTGACATTGCGCAATTTCGCGGAATGTCAAAGGAAGTCAATGAGTTTAGAGAGACCTATGATCAAGAACCTTACTGGACCAACAGGGCCTTTGGAGGAATGCCTACGTATCAACTAAGTACGTATTATCCAAATGATTATATTAAAAAATTAGATAGTTTGTTGCGCTTTTTACCACGTCCAGCAGACTATTTGTTCTTATATTTTTTAGGTTTTTTTCTGCTCTTATCTGTATTGAAAGTGGATTGGAAACTGGCTGTTGTAGGGGCACTGGGCTTTGGTTTTTCAACATATTTGATCATTATTTTAGGTGTGGGACATAATGCCAAGGCACATGCGATTGCCTATATGCCTTTTGTTCTGGCGGGTTTGCTACTGGTCTTTCAAAAGAGATGGCTCCTGGGTTTTGTGTTGACTGCTTTGGGCATGGCTTTGGAAATTAATGCAAGCCACCCTCAAATGACCTATTATCTGTTGTTTTCAGTTTTGATATTTGGCTTGATCTATTTGATACAGGCAGTTAAAGAAAAAGAACTACCCGATTTTGGTAAAAAGATTGGTTTGTTGGTAGTTGCCGTTGTTTTAGCCATAGGGGTTAATGCAACAAGTTTACTGGCAACAAAAGAATATGCTTCATACAGTACTCGAAGTCAAAGTGAATTGACCATCAATCCAGATGGCAGCCCCAGGGAGCTTTCAACGGGATTGTCGAAGGGGTATATCACCGAGTACAGTTTTGGTTTAATGGAGACTTTTGACTTGTTTATTCCTCGTTTTATGGGAGGTTCTAACAATGAAAAGCTCGATAAGGATAGTTTTACCTATCGTTATTTAAAGGATAAAGCGGGTAGAAAGCAAGCCTTGGGATTTGCTGAGAATGCCCCCATGTACTGGGGCGATCAACCCATCGTTGCGGCACCGCCTTATATCGGAGCTGTTTTGATCTATTTGTTTGTGTTAGCGGCATTTTTAATAAAAGGGCCGTTGAAGAAATGGTTGGTGGCAGCCACGATTTTTTCCATTGTTTTAAGCTGGGGAAAAAACTTCGACCTGGTAACAAACTTTTTTATTGAGTATGTGCCTTTGTATAACAAGTTTAGGGCGGTTTCTTCGATTCAGGTAATTGCAGAGCTATCAGTTCCGCTGCTAGGAATTTTAGGTGTACAGCATTTTCTCTCAGATAGATATTCTAGTGAAGAAAAAATGAAGGCCTTTAAGTATGCCGGAATTGGGGTGGCAGGCATTGCTTTGTTTTTTACGGCATTCGGTGCGAATTTATTCGCATTTGAAAGCTATAGGGACGGAAACTATGAGCAGATGCTGGCAGGCTTAGCCGATGTCTTGATTGAAGACAGACGAACCATATTTTTTCAAGACAGTTTGAGAACCCTCGTGATTGTGGTTGTATCTGCGGGGCTATTATGGCTTTTTATGGGGAATAAAATTAAGAAAAATGTGGTGATTGCAGGGCTTTTTGTTCTGGTCTTGCTCGATTTGGTCAATATAGATAAACGCTATGTAAATAACGATGATTTTATAAGCAAATCGAGACTCGAAAAGCCTTTTGAATTGAGTCAGATGCAGGCTGAAATCGTGAAAGACAAAGGTCATTACAGGGTGATGAATTTTATGGTAAATCCCATGAATGATGGAAGTACCTCTTTTTATCATAATTCTATTGGAGGCTATCACGCTGCAAAGCCCAGGAGGTATCAAGAACTGTTTGATTTTCAGATAGCTAAGAATAATATAGAGGTCTTGAATATGCTTAATACAAAATATTTTATTTTTCCTGGTGAGAATAATATTGAAACCGTTCAGTATAATGAAGATACCAATGGCAATGCCTGGTTTGTAGAAAAAATCAAATTTGTAGATACAGCGAATGAGGAGATAAGAGCATTAGATAGTTTGAAAACTAAATCTGAGGCTGTTGTCAATAGAGAGTTTGAGTCAGTTTTGGATGACTTTTCTATAGAAAAGGATTCCCTGGCTTCTATAGAGCTGACATCGTACAAAGCCAATGAAATTAGTTATAGCTCAAAGGCTTCTTCAGAACAGTTGGCAGTCTTTTCAGAAATGTATTATAAAGATGGATGGAATGCGTATATTGATGGCAAAATCGTACCTCATATAAGAGTGAACTATGTATTGAGGGCATTAAAAATTCCTGCCGGAACGCATGATATTGTTTTCAAATTTGAGCCAGAGGTCATCGAAACAGGGAACATGATTTCCCTTGTTTCTTATGGCTTATTGATCATCATATCTGTGGGATGGTTTTTTAAAGAGCGCAGGGAAGAAAAAGCAGCATAATTTTAGAATGGCACATTTTAAATCATATAAAACCGTACCAAAGAAACGATACAACCATACGGTTGAATTTTTACAATCAGTGCTGCCCGCCCCGGCAACGATATTAGACCTGGGGGTGAGAAATGAATTGAGTGAAATTTTGGAGACCTATGGGTATACAGTATATAACACCTCCGGAGAAGATCTTGATTTTGATTATGAAAGTGTGCTTAAATACGAAGTAGATGCTGTAACAGCCTTTGAGATTTTTGAACATTTGATTGCGCCTTTCAATGTTTTAAATACAGTAAAGGCCTCAAAGTTGATCACTACCGTTCCATTGAAGCTGTGGTTTGCCAGTGCTTATCGCAGTAAAACGGATAAATGGGACAGACATTATCACGAGTTTGAAGATTGGCAGTTTGACTGGTTATTAGAAAAATCAGGCTGGCATATCAAAAAAGTAGAAAAATGGTCGAGTCCTGTGAAAAAAATAGGGTTTAGGCCTATTTTAAGAAGATTCACACCCAGATACTACGCCGTCTATGCGGAAAGATAGACTCAGAATAGCATGAGAATTGGAATGATTTTAGACAAGACCTTTCCTCCCGATCCTCGGGTTGAGAACGAGGCCTTGGAATTAATCAAAAATGGTCATGAGCTTTTCCTTTTTTGTTTGGGATACAGCGGTGTTTTTGAACAGGAAAATTATAAGGATATCCACATAAGAAGATACCCAAGCAATCAACTTGAGTATAAATTATCGGCTCTTGCCTACACCCTACCATTTTATTCATCAAAAATGTCGAAAAAGGTAGCGCACTTTTTAGTCGAAAATTCTGTAGAGATCATCCATGTTCATGATATGGTGGTCGCTGAGGCTGTCATGGCTGCCAATGAAAGATTTAAACTGCCACTGATTTTGGATCTGCATGAAAACAGGCCGGAGATCATGAAGACCTATCCCCATCTGCAAAAACTACCAGGGAAGTTATTGATTTCAACAAAAACCTGGAAGCATAAAGAAGAAAAACTTGTGCAGAAAGCGGATAAAGTTATTGTGGTAACCAAAGAGGCTAAGGCTGAATTAATAAAGCGCACAAAGAGCTCTGTTGAGAAATTCGTTGTCGTGTCTAACACGGTCAAAGAGTCCTTTTTTAAGGATTATAAAACCGAATATTCTATTTTAGAAAAGTATAAGAACAAGTTTGTGCTGCTGTATTTAGGAGATACAGGTTTGAGAAGAGGTTTGTTAGCTGCCATTGAAGCGGTGGGGTTGTTGGCTCAGGAGCCGCAAATGAAAGAGCAGCTCAAACTGGTTATTGTGGGCCAAAATTCTACCGACGCGGTTTTGAAACAAAAGGTGGAGGAGCTGGGCTTGGATTCTATGGTTGATTTTGAAGGGTGGAAAGATGTTGGTTTGTTTCCCAGTTATTTGTTGGCAGCACATATTGGTCTGTCACCCTTGCATAAAAATGCGCATCACGACACGACTTATGCCAATAAATTGTTTCAATACATGAGTTTTTCACTTCCTTTGTTGGTAAGTGATGTGATAGCTCAAAAGAATTTAATTGATGAGGTAGGTTGTGGACTTGTACACAGAGACAGAGATGTAGATCAAATGGCAGCCCAAATTTTATCACTTTATAAGGATCCCGCTTTGGCGCATCAATTGGGTCGAAAAGGGAAAACATATATAGAGGAGAAGTTTTCCTGGGAAAAAGTGTCAGGAAATTTGAAGAAGCTATATTTAGATTTTGAAAAATAGTGAAAGTTTTATTGATCACATATTATTGGCCGCCAGCAGGGGGTAGTGGGGTTCAGCGATGGTTGAAGTTTGTTAAATACATGTCTGAATTTGGTATTGACCCCATTGTTTTTACGGTCGATGATCCCAGTTACATAATTGAAGATCCCACCTTGCTTGGTGAAGTACCGGAAAAAGTGGAGATCATTAGACAGTCACTTTGGGAACCCAATCAGCTATTGTCTAAGCTCAATAAGGGAGGAAAGCAAGAAAGTGCAGGATTTTTAAAAGCTGATCCATCTTTTATTGAGCGGCAAATGCATTATATCAGGGCCAATTATTTTATTCCTGATGCAAGAAAATACTGGGTTAAACCTTCAGTAAAACGATTGTTAACATTTTTGAAAGAGCATCCTGTAGATCTGATGATTAGTACAGGTCCCCCTCATAGTGCTCATTTGATCGCTTGTGAGTTAAAGCGAAAAACAGGGGTGAAATGGGTGGCGGATTTTAGGGATCCATGGACGAATATTGACTATTTTCAAAACCTGCCTTTAAGTCAGCGATCAAGGCAGAAACACCATGATCTGGAGGATGAGGTTTTAAGGCAGGCGGATGCAGTTCTGGTGGTTGGTAAAACCATGAAGGAAGAGTTTTTAGATCGTAATGAAAAGGTTTATGTGCTTAGCAATGGTTATGATGATTCAGGTTTTGAAGACGAAACTGCTCTTGATGCTAAATTCACTATTTCTCATATAGGCATGATGAATGCAGATCGTAACCCGGTAATATTCTGGAAGGCATTAAGCGAGCTGGTCACTGAACATGAAGATCTGGCATCAGACCTTAGTGTAAAATTAATAGGGAAATGTGATCAGGTGGTATACCAAAGTGTCAAGGAGTTTAAACTAAGCTCTTATGTGAATTTTATTGCCTATGTTGCGCATAAGGATGTGTTAGCGTATCAAAGAGCGTCACAAGTGCTTTTACTGGCAGTTAATAATGTTCCTTCGGCAAAATCTGTGGTGACAGGAAAGGTATTTGAATATTTACAGAGCAAGAGACCTATTTTAGGGATAGGGCCCTTAGATGGGGATTTGGCAGATATACTGGAAGAAACATCTTCTGGTCACATGGTCGATTTCAATGATCTGGAAGCGGTCAAAAAAGTATTACTCGATTATTACAGGGCATTTAAAAAGGAAGAACTTGTTCTCAACTCAAAAGGCGTTGAAAAGTATCACAGAAAAAGTTTAACTAAAAAGTTAGCTGCGATTTTAAAGGATGTTTAAATCGATCTATGGCCTTCTATAATGAAGGGTATCATCCTTGAATAATAAATGATTAGGCAGTCAAAATAAAAAAGCGTTATCTATTCCATGAAAAAAGTAGTCAGCATATTAGGAGCACGACCTCAGTTTATCAAGGCAGCTGTTTTAAGCAGGCTTATTAGAGAAAAACAGGAGATTGAAGAGGTGATAGTCCATACAGGTCAGCATTTTGATGTTAATATGAGTGCTATTTTTTTTAAAGAAATGGAGATTCCAAAGCCTGCTTATAATTTGAATATCAATGGAGGTTCTCATGGTGCTATGACAGGTAGGATGCTTGAAAAAATAGAAGAAGTGTTGTTGCTTGAAAAGCCTGATGCGGTTCTGGTCTATGGAGATACAAATTCGACCTTGGCCGGCGCCTTGGCTGCTAAAAAATTAGGCATTGATTTGGTACATGTTGAAGCAGGTTTACGATCGTTTAATATGGCCATGCCTGAAGAGGTGAATAGAATTTTGACCGATAGGATTTCGGATTTGTTGTTTTGCCCAACGAAAGTGGCAGTTCAGAATTTGAAAGACGAGGGGTTTGATCAATTAGGAGCAAGAATAGAATTATGTGGAGATATCATGCATGATTCGGTATCTTTTTACGCAGGCTTGTCTGCCTCTCGCTCTGCGATCATGGAGAGATTGAAATTGAAAGAGAAGGGATTTGTTTTAGCGACTATACACAGGCAGGAAAATACAGACTCCAAGGATCGTTTGGTAGCCATCATAAAAGGACTTAATCAAATAGCTAAAAAAACAATTGTCATTTTGCCCATGCATCCCAGAACCAAATTGTTGTTGGATAAGTACGACTTGGAATTTAAAGGAATTGCCTTAGAACCTGTTGGTTATTTTGATATGCTTCAACTCTTGCAGCATTGCAGTATGGTCGTGACGGATAGTGGAGGACTTCAAAAGGAAGCCTATTTTTGTTCAAAACCTTGTCTGATTGCCAGAGATGAAACTGAATGGATTGAACTGGTAGATGCCGGATATGCCTCTGTTGTGGGTGCTGATGCAGGTAAAATACAAGAGCGTTTTAACACATTTATGAAAGCAAAACC
>CAYQPI010000139.1:0-7308 GCA_964419405.1 uncultured Flavobacteriaceae bacterium | reverse complement strand
TCCAGTGTGGGCTGCACATTATTCTTTTCCAGAAATACCAGACGCTCGCATAAGGGTTCTTTCTTTTTATTGTATAAAGTATATTTAATAATCCCTTCATCAAGATTCGACACTGGCACTTTAATCGAACCTTGATCTTTTGTTCCACTTAAACTTGCCTTACAAACAATTTTTCCTCTTTGCTGACCGATTAATTGAAGACCGTCTACACCTGTCTTTAATGATGACTGTAACCTAATTTGATAGGAGTCACCTCTATTTAAAACACGCATAATTACTCCTTGTTCTTGAATTTCAGGCAGTTCATATATCAATTCCTCTCCACCATGATATATTCGTGCCTTTAAAGGTCTTGTATCCTTCGGCACAATGGTAAAGCTACCCATTCCTAATCGAAGGGAGCTAAATGAAATCAATTCATGATCATCACTGTCTAGAATCACCCCGGAAACATCTATACTCTTTCCAGAATGATCTATGGCTTTAAATCCTAATCGTGCTGGAAGTCGGGCAACCATATAGCCGCCTTCAGGAAAAAACTGGATATCTGGTTTGGGCAATGCTGTATTTTCTGTACTATCTACTGCCTTATTTTCAAATTCTTCATGAACTACAGAATCGTTTTTCAATTCATTATAGGAATCAACATAAATCTCCTTCCTAAAGAAAAAGGAAGCGTCAAAATTCCTCATATAATTTGTGTAAGATCGAATGGTATATATTCCTTTTGACATGTCGATTCCCAGATCAAACTCACCTTCTCCACCACCATTGTTCATTTGAATTGTTCTTGATTTTACAATCTGACCTGATTGATCAATTAATTCTACATAAACAACCTTACTAATTGCGTTAGGCATATTGGTAGATCCGTCTAACAAATAAACTTTGAACCAAATCGTATCACCTAAAAAATAAGTTGATCTGTCAAAATGTATATAGATCTTCTCTGTAGGAGTTTTTTCTTCTGAGAAACATGATCTAGAATTGAAGGAGTCTGTATTTCTTGTCACAGCTCTCATCTCCTCATGTAGACTTAGAAAACAGGAACATATAAATAATAACAAGAAATTTTTTAGCAATTTTTTGGATTGGTTTGTCATATTGACAAAAAGTTTTTAGTTGATTTAATAAATTGAACCATCGAATCGTTATCTCAAAATGCTTCGTTTAGTCTTTGGAGCTCTCTAAATCACTCAAATGATGTTCTAAGGCCTGCACCGAAATTTGAATTTCCTTGATCAATAAGGCCAAAGAAATAATTAAAAGAACCAAGGCAATCCCAAATATCCAAATTGCAATTACATGTTGTTCAATATAGATTAAAAACATTGTAGTTACGCACAACAACAAGCTACTAATACCAAATATTTGCATAGAACGTGTTAAATAAAGGCGTTGCCTAAGGTTCTTAATTTGTCGTATCAACACTTGGTTGCTTTCTTTCTTATTCTTGTCATGTAAATTTCTAACGACTGCTGCATAGGCCAAAAACCGATTTGTATAGGCCAGCATGATCAATGAAATTGCTGAAAATAACAAGGCAGGTGTTGTTAAAGTTAGTTGTTCCATAACTCAAAAATAAGAGAAACTTAGTTCAAAATTCAGTCTTGAGGTCATTTTTCTGGCAACTCTTTAGATTCATACATAAAAAAGTAAGTAACTTTAAGAAATCAAAACCAACCAACATGTTTAAAAAAATCCTTAGTTTCATTATCCTGTTGTCTTTCTTTTCAGGATTGTCTCAAGAAATTATCCAATGTCGGATTTCTACCTCCAAAGGCGATATTGATGTAGAATTATACCCAAAAAAAGCACCTAAAACAGTGGCCAATTTCCTACGTTATGTAGATGCAGGCTTATACGAAAACAGTTCATTTTTTAGAGTCTGTAACCCTGAAAACGAAGCTGAAAGGGACATTAAAATTGAAGTAATTCAAGGTGGAGATGTGCCAGAAGACAAACAATTTCCTCCCATTGAAATTGAAACTACTCAAATAACCGGCATCCTCCACAAAAACGCCATCCTTTCAATGGCAAGAGCTGAACCTAATTCAGCAACCTGTAGTTTCTTTATTTGTATTGGAGACCAGAAATCTCTTGATTACGGAGGCAAACGAAACCCAGATGGTCAGGGTTTTGCCGCCTTTGGCAAAGTTACAAAGGGCATGAAATTGGTAAAAGAAATTCAACAGGGCCAGGATGAAGGACAATATTTAATTGATCCTATTTCGATCAAGGCTATTGAGCGTATTAAATAATTAATGCTACCCATTATGAAACCTAAACTTATCCTTTTAGCTATTATATTCCTTTTTCTAAATCATGGCTGCCAATTAAAGACTGCCGATGGTAATTCATCTCAATCTGCTCCCCTGTCCTTTTCTGATTATACGATCGTTGATCTGTCACATGATTACTCAAAGGAAACCATTTATTGGGTCACTGCGCAGACTTTTGAACTTGATACTGTTTTTGCAGGTCAAACCGACAATGGTTTTTATTATACCGCCAATAATTTTTCAACTGCCGAACATGGAGGCACCCATATAGATGCCCCGATTCATTTTGCCGAGGGGGGGCTGACAGTAGATAAATTAGCTTTAAGCTCTCTTATTGGAAAGGGTATAAAAATCGATGTCTCTGAAAAAGCGTTACAAAACAGAGATTACCTAATCAGCAAAGAAGACTTAATGAAATGGGAATCGAATCATAAAGGCCCCATCCCCGATGGAAGCATTATTTTACTCGAAACAGGGTATTCCAAATTTTATCCGGATGCGGTTAAATACATGGGTACAGATCAAAGGGGCCCGGAAGCCATCGCCTTATTACATTTCCCGGGTTTGTCTGAAGATGCAGCAACGTGGCTGGTTGAAAACAGAAATATCAAAGCCATTGGCATAGATACCCCTAGCATAGATTATGGGCAATCTGAATTATTCAAAAGTCATGTAGTATTAATGTCGCACAATATCCCGGCATTTGAAAACCTGACAAACCTAAGTGAACTTCCCTCAGATGGATTTGAGGTATTGGCCCTACCGATGAAAATTAAGGGAGGTAGTGGTGCTCCCTTAAGAGCTGTTGCTCTTATTCCTTAAGCTGAACCTATATAGGTTTAATAAAAGAACCCTTTAATATCTAGGTAAGGACCGACCTTCTATTTCGACTTTACCATTCTCGATGGTAGTGTTTTGGGTTTCATTTTTAAGGTTCACGGCTTCATTTGACTGACCATCTATGGCTGGAGACCAATTTGCTTCAATTTTCACATCTCCTTCAAATGGCACATCTGCATATGCGGCTGCCTCGAGGGCCTTTCCCGCTGGAATACTCAACGAAATTTCCCAGGGTATGGTGGGGTTTTCAATAATAACCCATTCAGCATTCTTATCTCGATATTCAATTTTGTTGACCGTCGTTCCTCCTGAGGCAGTTACTTTATATTCTATGGAATAATTTTTAGCAGGTGGAAGACCTCCATCATCATCACCGCCACAGGCCGTTAACATAAAAATAGAAAAAACTATGGCAAAAAAAGCATTCTTCATAATACGTTGTTTTAATAAGTTAGTAGTATAATTAAGTTCAAAATTTAAATCAAAGGTCATCTTTTGTGCTCAGGACTATCAAAACCAGATTTACATCCTGCTTCCCACTCATCAGGAAGATTACCATAAGCTGGCACGCCACCCTGGTCTTTCAGCATCCTTGCCAGATGCAAACAATTCCATACAAGAAATGTTGTATTTCTATTGGTAAAATCATTTTCCGGGCCACCTGAACCCTCATCCCTATAGGAAGGACCTGGACCTGCTTCACCCATCCACCCTGCATCAGCCTGGGGAGGAACTGTGTACCCAATATGCGATAAGGAAAATAGAATATTCATGGCACAATGCTTCACTCCATCTTCGTTACCCGTAATTAAAGTGGCACCAACCTTACCATAATCTCTATACTGTCCTTTTTCATTGAATTGATGGGTATAACCATACATTCTTTCAAGGGTTCTATTACAAACTGAAGATTTCTCACCTAACCAAACAGAGGTACAAACAATTAAAATATCACAGGCATCGATTTCCTTCTGTATTAAGGGCCAGTCGTCTTTATCCCATTCATCAGTCTTTGACATATCCAAACCCAGTCCGGCCGGAATATCATAATCAACTGGTCTTATAATTTTTGTCGAAACATTGTTGGCTTGAAATATTTTCTCAGCAACTTTGATAAGGCCTTCTGTATGTGATAAAACAGGGGTTCGATTCAAAGTGCAATTCAAAAACAATACCTTAAGGTCATCGTAATTTTTAGGAGGTAAGGCACATAGCTTTTCTGTGATTTTTTGAAGTTGATCAGACATTTTATTCGTTTTGGGGGTTTCCTAAAGATACGAATATAAATCAAGTACTTATAATCAATATATTACAAAAAAAACTGTAATTACTTACAATCTTTTTCTTCCACCGTATAAGAGGCAGAAATAAACTTCCAGTCCTGATCTTTTTTTAGCAAGCTGAAGATATCAACCCCACAATGTGAAAATTTTCCATTCACATGAAATTCATACGGAATCCACGCCATGGCCATTCCATTGTGAACCTTGATCTCATAAGACAATGCTCTTTCCTGCAAAACTATCTTAGGGTCGAATCTTTTTAGATCCTCCTTAAAAAATCGCATGGAATGCGTCCTGGCTTGGGTTGTATTATCGATCGTCCAAACCTGACCTTCCTGAAACCAAAGCTTCTTCAATAAAACGGTATCTTGTTTTTCCAAAGCCCTAAAAAACTGATCCACTTTTTCTTTGATCAACTCCTCCTCTAATTCCTGTCTGTTCTGAGCTGCTGTTACAGAGCAGCATATTATAAATGCTGCTAAAACTAATCTTTTCATCAAGTCTTTCATTTCTTATCTTAATCTTTATTTCGTTCAGACAAACAATGCCTCAACTGCGTTCTACGTGCTTAGAATTGAGAGTGTCGGACAGTGGGAAACTGTTCAGGTATTTGTTCACCTGTTTCTCCTAAATTCTGCCTTAGATCTATTTCAATACCCCTGGCAATGGTTGAAATCGGAACGTCATTCGCAGTGCCCTCAAATGGGTTATCACCAGTTCTTCCTATTCTCTCCATAGTATGAAAAATCCATGCAACGACAACATAAACTGGTACAGCAACCCAGATAAACAGGCTCCCTATAACCGGCTGATTAATGGCTATTTTCTGGCCAATTTCGGCGAATTGAGGGACTAAAGCCAATGGTAATAGCAAAACGAAAATCCACATAAAAAAATGATTCAACGTGGCAAATTGTCTTGGGTATGGGAAGTTTTTGATGCGCTCACTTTTACCTTGCAACGTGTATAGTTCTTTTATGACATTTTCTAACTCTAAAAAAGAAAACTCCCAAATATTACCCTGTTTTTTTAACCTTTTCAAATGATGTGACTGTAAATACAACAGGGCGGTTTGTTTATTATCTTTCTCCATCACATATTGAATATCTTCCTCTGAGATAAGGCATCTCAATTCGTCCTTTAGAAAAGATGTTTTTTCAGGAGGCTCCATTCCCCATTCTCTATTTGTCCTGAGTTTAATAGACGTTTCCCACGGTTTAGGAACCCTCATCGCATATCTCAAAGCTGTCATCCATGCAATATGGCGGTAGGTCAAAATTTTAATTTCTTCCTTTATTTTTTCATTGCTTAAAGGTGTATCCCTATGCTCATTATCGATCATGTCCTGCACGAAGGTGGCAAAAGTTCTGGAAGTGTTTACAATTCCTCCCCAGATCTTTCTGGCTTCCCAAATTCTGTCATAGGATGCGTTATTCTGAAAACCGATCACAAATGCTACAGCTGTTCCGATAAGACCCAAGGCGGTCCAGGGTATCTTCAGCCAGCCTAAATCAAAAATATAATAGGCCGTGACCCAGCTTATGATGATAAACAAAAAAATAAAAGTATCGAAACGGGTCCACCAGGCCATTTCAAAGGTCGTGTAGTTCTTCTTTATATGCATAGCCTAAAAATAAAGAAAAATATAACGCAAAATCATCAACTCAATAGCTGGTTTTTATTTGATAATTAAAAACTAACATCAGCATAGAACTGATTTTATGTAAAGATGATCTACCTCTTGGTTTGTGTCATATCGTCGGCTACAACAATGATATAATCAGCAATGGCTGCCTTTTTATCATCATCCATTTCTTCCCATTCAGATGCCATCAGGGTGGTAATTGATTTAATACTCAATCCAGGTTGAATCTTATTGACCCACCATATAATCCCCTGCCCATAGTTTGAATGATAAGATCCTTCAAAGTGAAACAGCAAATCTCCTTTCTGATAATTCTTTAATGAAAAATGAGCCATGGTAGCATCTTTGGCGGCTTGAGCCGTCTGGATATTCAACATATTTGGTGGAACATGACCTCCCATCATATCAGCCATTTCAGCATAGGCTTTTACGGTAGGATCAAAGTATTTTTCGAGATCTGGCCCAATCATGGCTTGCGCCTCAAGACTTAGTTCCTTTAAACAATCAATTCCTTTCTTGTTGATCATTGAAGCATAGCGTCTGGGGATATTCGTAGCAATAAAACGCAGGTCTTTTTCTTTGGCAAAATCTAATAATGGTTTATAATCGGTCTTATAGTTGCCCCACATTTGTGTAATCTCCGGGATCATTTTATCCTCTGCATAAAAACCTTGTAAATATTCATCGAGAACCAATTGATTGCCATTCTCAAACATTTCAGCTCCAAAAAACAGTTTATCTCCTTTTAACTCATAAAAACTTTTACTCATTTCAAGTTGAAGCCAATGTGAAATAGGATTGGTATGATACTCACCAAAAAAGACCATATCAGCTTCTGCCAGATCCTTGATCATTTTATCGTATTTGGCCTTTTTACCATTACTTTTAAATAATTCGTAGGCTGGTTTGTCTTGAGAAAATCCCGTGAAAACGATTGAGATAACAAATAGTAAAGATAAGGTCAGGCGCTTCATAGTGTTTGATTGAATGATGCGTAAAGCTATCGAAAAAAAATGTCAGCAACAACATCAACAACAACATATGATAAAAATGACTTATATCATTGATTTACAAGCAATAAAATGCTATATTTGAGAATAACAATAACAAACCCTAAGCTATGGATGAAATTACTAAAACCAACACTACCCGAATTTTAAAGTTTCTACAACCCTACAAATTGGATTTTAACGAATACAGTATTTGGAATTATTCAAGGAAAAAGTTTAAAGACGAGGCCAATACGCGACCTTTATTA
>CAYQPI010000138.1:0-7927 GCA_964419405.1 uncultured Flavobacteriaceae bacterium | reverse complement strand
TACGATCATCAAAGCGATCTCAAAAGCCGGATATAAGGCAGGTGACGATGTGATGTTGGCCTTGGATTGTGCTGCAGCAGAATTCTACAAGGACGGGAAGTATGATTACACCATTTTTGAAGGAGATAAAGGTGTTGTTAGGACTAGTGAGGAACAAGCTGTTTATTTAACAGAATTGGCCGAAAAATATCCTATTATTTCGATTGAAGACGGAATGGATGAAAATGACTGGGATGGTTGGAAATCGTTGACAGAGAAAATTGGTGATAAGGTTCAATTGGTTGGTGATGATCTTTTTGTAACAAACGTAGAAAGATTAGGAAAAGGAATTGACAATGATATCGCGAATTCTATATTGATCAAGGTAAATCAAATCGGAACTTTGACAGAAACGATAGCCGCAGTGAATATGGCTCATAGTGCAGGATATACTTCTGTAAGGTCTCACCGATCTGGAGAAACTGAAGACAACACAATTGCTGATTTAGCAGTTGCCTTAAACACTGGACAGATCAAAACAGGTTCTGCATCGAGAAGTGATCGTATGGCCAAATACAATCAGTTGTTAAGAATTGAAGAAGAATTGCACAGCACTGCTTATTATCCTCAATTAAATGCGTTTAAAGTAGGATAATTTTAAGAGATAAATAGAGAGAAAGCTGAATGAAAATTCAGCTTTTTTTATTGGATATTACTGCTAAGAATCATCGGAAATTTGGCAGTTATTTTGTAATTTCGCAAGAGTAAAAAATAATTAAAAATTAAATACATTATTACCTATGTCAGAAGTAGCAAAGTTGATTGTTAATGGGCAAGAATATGAATTTCCAATTGTTGTTGGAACCGAGAATGAGGTTGCAATAAATGTAAAAACCTTACGTGCGGTTACCAACGGTGTGATCACCATAGATTCAGGATTCAAAAACACAGGGTCTTGTGAAAGTAAGATCACCTTTTTAGACGGAGAAAAAGGAATTTTACGTCATAGAGGTTATGCCATTGAAGAATTGACTAAAAAAGCCAGTTTCTTAGAGGTTGCTTATATGATCATTTTTGGAGAGTTACCTACCAGAGAGCAGTATGCCAAATGGGAAAAAGATATCAAGTATCATCAACTTTTGAATGAAGAGATGAAGGACATTATTGATGGTTTCCCAAAAAAGGCTCACCCTATGGGAATGCTTTCTTCACTGACCTCTGCTTTGACGGCATTTAACCCTGCTACGGTTGATATTACAAAGGACGAACAAGTATATGATGCTGTTTGTAAGTTGATGGGTAAGTTTCCGGTGATAGCTGCCTGGGCTCATTCTAAAAATTTAGGTACTCCGCTTAATTATGGTGATAATTCTTTGAACTATATTGAGAATATCATGCAAATGATGTTCAGGATTCCTACGGAGAAGTATGAATTGAATCCGATTGCGGTTAAAGCATTGGATGAACTCCTTATCTTGCATGAAGATCACGAACAAAACTGTTCTACCTCAACGGTTAGAATTGTAGGTTCTTCTGAGGCAGGATTGTTTGCCTCTGTTTCTTCAGGTGTATCTGCTTTATGGGGTAAATTACACGGAGGTGCAAATCAAGCTGTTTGGGAAATGTTGGAGAATATTCAAAAAGATGGTGGTGATGTTGAAAAGTACATTGCTAAGGCAAAAGATAAGAATGATCCGTTTAGATTGATGGGCTTTGGTCACAGGGTGTACAAAAATTTTGATCCAAGGGCCAGAATAATTAAAAAGGCTGCTGATGAATTGTTTGAGGATCTGGGTACCAATGATCCTGTTTTAGCAATCGCTAAACATTTAGAAGAGGTTGCGCTGAACGATGCCTATTTCGCAGAAAGAAAATTATATCCTAATGTTGATTTCTATTCAGGAATTATCTACAGAGCTTTAGGTTTCCCAAGAGAAATGATGACAGTTATGTTCGCTATTGGACGTTTACCAGGATGGATTGCTCAATGGAGAGAAATGCGATTAAATCACGAACCAATTGGAAGACCAAGACAATTGTATGTAGGTGAACCATTAAGGCCTTTCAAAACCTTTGATGAGAGATAAGAAGAAAGCTTCTGTTTGACAGTTTTTTGAACTGTTCATAAATTTTAACGCGCACTGATGCATATTTATCATCAGTGCGCGTTTTTTTTATTTATTTTTGCGAAAAATTCAATTTTATGAACCTTCATATTTTAAATGAAACCTCGAGGTTAAAGGCCGTTGTCTTGGGTACAGCCTTGTCGAATGGACCCACACCAAAGGTTGAAGATTGTTATGATCCAAAATCGATCGAGAATATCCTTGCCGGGACCTATCCTGTGGAAGAGGATATGGTTAAGGAGATGAATGCCTTTGAAGAGGTGCTTAAAAAATATGAGGTAGAGGTGTTCAGACCAAAGGTTTTGCCAGATGTGAATCAGATCTTTGCAAGAGATATTGCCTTTGTCGTGGAAGATAAATTTATTCGATCGAATATTTTACCAAATAGAATTGAAGAGCTTGATGCCATTGACCACGTTTACAATCAGGTCAGCTCTGAAAATAGGATCATTCCACCAGAAGAAGTTCATGTGGAAGGTGGGGATGTCATGCCATGGAACGATTATATATTTGTCGGTGTTTATTCAGGTGATGATTACCCGGATTATATAACGGCCAGAACCAATGTGGCGGCAGTTGAATTTTTGAGAGATCTGTTTCCAAACAAAAAAGTAAAGTCCTTTGAACTTAGAAAGTCCAATACTGACCCCAAGGAAAATGCCCTGCACCTGGATTGTTGTTTTCAACCCGTAGGGAAGAATAAGGCTATTTTGCATAGAAACGGTTTTTTAGTTGAGGAAGAATACCAGTTTCTTGTGAATTATTTTGGTAAGGAGAATGTCTTTGAGATCAGTAAAGAAGAAATGTATCAAATGAATTCTAATGTATTTTCGATTTCGGAAAAGGTGGTGGTTTCTGAGAAGAACTTTGGCAGATTGAATACCTGGTTACGAGACCAGGGATTCATTGTTGAAGAGGTGCCATATGCTGAGATTGGTAAACAGGAAGGATTGTTGAGGTGCTCTACCTTGCCCTTGATTAGAGATTAAATCACAAGGTTTTAAAATTTGATTTTTATAACAAAAAGAAAAGCTCGTATTAAGAACTATATGAAACAACTTACAAATTCAATATTGATGATCAGACCGGTTTCGTTCAGAATGAATGAACAAACTACGGTCAATAATTTTTACCAACACGAATTAAAAGGAATGGGTCCTGAGGAAATTCAGGCAAAAGCCCTTGTTGAATTTGATACTTTTGTATCAAAATTAAGAGCTGCTGGAGTGAACGTGATTGTTATTGAGGATACCCTTGATCCAAGTACACCTGATTCGATATTTCCCAATAACTGGAGTTCTTTTCATAAAGAAGGAAAGGTAGGATTGTATCCCATGTTTGCTGAAAACAGAAGACTCGAAAGGCGGGAAGATATTCTAGATAAACTCGAAGAAAAAGGATTTGTTATAAAAGAGGTCATTGATTATTCTTCTGCCGAAAATGAAGGCATCTTCCTTGAAGGAACTGGTAGCATTGTATTAGATAGAATGACTGGTGTCGCCTATTGTGCACTTTCACCAAGAGCTGATGAAGAATTGTTTATTGAGTTTTGTGAAGATTTTGAATATACGCCTGTCGTTTTTCACGCTTATCAAACTGTTGGAGAAAGAAGAGAATTGATCTACCACACTAATGTGATGATGGCAGTTACACAGAATTATATTATCGTTTGTTTGGATGCCATAGACGATAAAAAGGAACGAAAAAACTTTATTTCCCACGCAAAAATTAGTGGTAAAGAAATCATCACTATTTCAGAGCAACAGGTTGAAAATTTTGCTGGAAATATGCTTCAGGTTTTGGGTAAAGACAAGCAGCCCATTACTGTAATGAGCCAGGCAGCTTTCGATTGTCTCACAGAAAAACAACGAGAGTTATTATCTAAGGATGCCGTTTTATTATCAAGTGACCTTAGCACGATCGAAGCCTGTGGAGGTGGTAGTGCCAGATGTATGATGGCTGAGGTTTTTTTGGATAGAGCTTGATCTTTAGTCGAAGATTATCTTTTTTAATACGAAAAGGGGATTGGCTCTTTCTGCGAATCAATAATATTTAACGTGTTGAAGTATAGTATTTTATGCGAATAATTTGCATTGTTAAAATTTTTGTATACATTTGCATATCCACTGCTATGGAAAAGTTTACTAAAGATTTGATTTTTATCTCGAGTTTATTTGGAGGTAGCATTGGTATTTTATTATTAATATTAATCCCCTCAAAATGAAAAAACTTACCCAATTATTTTTTGTGTTAATTGCTTTATCACTCTTTTCATGTGATAACAGCGATGATGATTTTAAAGGAATGAGCGCTGCGGAGCTTGAGTTCCTTAAAAATAAGGAAAAAGCTAATAATGGTAACAATGGAGACAACGTTACTTTAAATTGGCTGGAGCCAGGAATTTGGAAATCTGTAAATGAAGAACCAACCGATCAATGTGGCGAACCAGTTGAATGCACATTGTGGGCAGGTCAGACTATTGATGCCGGTTCCGTAACAATTTCTAATGATGATACGTATCTATACGTTAAAGTTTATTCTAAAGCTGGATTTCAAGATGTAGAAGAGAATATCAAAATGTGGATAGGACTTACACCACCTGATAGCAGACCGCCTAGTGGTCACTTTCCGTACAAAGTAACAGAGGATGGTACAACGCATATTTTTGAAATTGAATTGTCAACGTTACCTGAATGGGATGAATGTGGCAAGAGTTATGTTGTTATAGTTCATGCAGATGTATTAACAGAAGAAGGAAATTCAGGTTCTGGAGAAACTGCTTATGGTGGATGTGATGGTGTACAAGATCAGCCATGGTGGGCTTATATGGATTATGAAACCCAATGCTGTGAGGAAGAAACAGAAACGGAGTTAGGCTGGTTATACAAAATAACTTACCAAAACCGTGTTAAATGTTTTGAGTCAATATTTAACGAAGAAGTTGTATCAGGGTTTAGCAATCGTTATAATTATATAAAAGAGGATTATGAAGAAGGAGTTTCTTATCCTGTATATTCGAATGTAATGGATAATTGCGATACGAGCCAAATTACAAATATAGGTTCCGTAACTATTTATGTCTTAGGATTTGGTACTGATCAAGCAAGCGTAAAACTGGTTTTCGAAGCGAATGACGGAGTTGATATCTCATATTGGCAGGGATATGTGGGTTGGATTGATCCAATTTTAGATAATGGTAAGTTTGACTCAAGTCTTAATGATAAAACTTTTGGACTAAGTGTGACAGATGGTTCAGGAGAAATTGATATCCCTGTTAACACTTGGGCTGGAGATATGAATACTGCTCCGCTTGATGGAAGTAAAACAACACCTCAATATTTTATTATTTCGAGATTTACTCAAGAAGTGAACTAAACAATGAGATAATTATTTGATTATTAAAAACCGCCTTAGGGCGGTTTTTTAAGTTTGTGTTAGCATTAAATTCAGATTGGCATATGATGAATAGGTCATTGAATTTTTTCCAAATTCCAGTTTAATCACCGTTTGCATTTAACGTTTTATCACTGTGAACAAATCGGTGAAATTGTTAACAACTAGATGATTTTGATTAATAACAAAAAAATATGTTAAAAATTAATGAATTTGCCATGTTCGAAGTTGTAAATTTTGCCAAATTTTCAGTTCTCTATTCTTTTATTAGACGCTGATTCCTACCTAAAAATCAAAGTTAAAATTCTTTTACTTTTCTTAAGAAAATCTTCAGAATTCAAAACTACGTTTGCGCCAATTATAAGTAGTTAGACGTTAGTTTCATCCCTCTTAATTAATGAGTTAAAATGTTGCCAGAGGCAATTGGCAAAAGGTATTAAAGAATTGTTTTGATGAGAGGGTATTTAACTGGGTTGTTGTTTATCGTATTTAGTTTTGGGGCGTTTTCTCAAAATGTAGTTATTTCCAATTTTAGAGTAGAGAATTCCAACAAAAATAGGGTTTATTTTAATAGCTCCGGACCTATTTCAGGTAATTCTATTTCTGGTTTTAAAATATCTGGTCACAATATTTCGTCCATGCATATTAATGGGTCTAAAACTACTGGACATTATTTTAAAGTTAGTGATTCTTTTACTTATTGGGACAACAATACTATTCGTTATACAGGGGGGAATGGTACTAACATTGTTGAGTTTGCTCTATTTCATATTCAAAATGACATATCAGAACCGGATGCCTCCACTTACTATTATGTATCTACAAAAGGGAGCGATAGTAATTCTGGTAAGAGTGAAGGTTCAGCATTTCGAACCATTCAAAAGGCAGCTTCAGTTGCAAAAGCAGGGAGTACTGTTTGGATAAAAGCAGGAAATTATGGAGACGAATATGTAGCTGTCAAAAATTCAGGAACCAAGACAGAACCAATAAAGTTTATCGGTTATAAATATGATATTGGCGATATTAACTCTATGTATTATGACTATGGTGATGGTTCGTTAGATGCTTCAGAAATGCCTTTAATAGATTCGGGTAAACCCTATTCAAAAACATATGCTTTTCACAATTATTACAAAGACTATATAATTATAAGAAATATTCAGTTCACCAATAGTAACCAGGCAATTTATACTGATTATGGTATTGGAAATATTATTGATAATTGTATTGCAAAAGAGATTGGAAGTGAAAAGGCCGCCTATGGTCGTGCCTTTTATCACAATGGAAATGGAAGGAATAATAGAATTTTAAACAGTGTTGTTATCAATGCATCGAGATCTAGTTATATAGTTAATACAGATTTCACTTTGTTGTATAATAACAAAGCATATTGTAATGAAGCAGGAAAAAATGAATCTACTGATTACTATTTTCAATTAGGTAATAAGGCATCCAACAATATTGTTTTAAAGAATTATGCTAAAAGAGATGGAAACCTTTATCATATCGGCCACAGTTTGAGTCTTGAAAATACGGAACATACTTCTTTAATTTCTGAATATAATCTAATTGAGGATTTTACCAGTGTCAATATGCGTGGTGTTGAGTTACGCCATAGCGGTGTTAGATACAATGTGGTAAGAGGAATGAAAGTATATGGAGAAGGGGCTGGAAGTAATAAATCAAGTGGAATTTTTATTCGAGATGGAGCTCATAATAATATAGTTGAAAATTGTGTTATTAATACTGGAGGAAGAAATCCAGGTATTTATTTTTGGGACTCTTCTGAAGATGAAAATTCATTCGGTTTTGATAATATAATTCGAAATAATGTTTTCAATAATTGTTCAAGTGCCATTTATATGAATGATTCGGAAGGTAACAGGGCTAAAGGATCAGGAAACAAGGTTTATAACAATACTTTTTATGATATAGGGGCTTTATTTCATGCAAAGGGTTCACCTAGGTTCTCAAATAATGAAATCGTAAATAATATTTTTCATTCTCTTAAGAAATATGAGGATAAAGGAGGATCTTCTTCGGGATGGGACCTAAATTATAATAATTTCTATGATGGAATTTCAGGAAAAGGAAGCAATTCATTAAACGAAGATCCAAAATTTGAAAACGAATCTAAAGGAAATTTTCGACTTAGATCAAATAGCAATCTTAAAAATAAAGGATATAATTTAAAAGAAATCTCTATGGATTTCGATTGCAACCCAAGATCTAGTTCGAATAGACTAGATATTGGAGCTTTTGAGTATGGTGAAGAGATTCCACCAGCTGTAGTAGCCAATGCGGGCGATGATGTTGAGATCTGTCTGGGCAGTGAAATTACATTGACTGCCTCAGGAGGGAGTTCTTATAGTTGGGATACAGGTTCAGAATCATCGTCGATTACTGTTAGTCCAAAAGAGACAACGACC
>CAYQPI010000137.1:0-2938 GCA_964419405.1 uncultured Flavobacteriaceae bacterium | reverse complement strand
TGGTTGCAGGTATTAATCACGGTGAAAATTTAGGAGATGACGTTCTTTATTCTGGAACGGTAGCTGCGGCAACTGAAGGGCGCCATATGGGTATGCCTGCTATTGCTGTTTCCTTGGTTGGTAAAAGTGAGCAGAATTATCAATGAGCCTACTGCTGCAGCTCTTGCCTATGGTTTGGATAAATCAGGTCAAGACAGAAAGATTGCGGTATACGACCTTGGAGGAGGTACTTTTGATATTTCTATCTTAGAGATTGGTGATGGTGTATTTGAAGTATTGTCTACCAATGGTGATACACATTTAGGTGGTGATGATTTTGACCAGGTTATTATTGACTGGTTGGCTGATGAATTCAAGAATGATGAGAACATGGATTTGAGACAAGATCCAATGGCGCTTCAACGATTAAAAGAAGCAGCGGAAAAAGCGAAAATTGAATTGTCATCTAGTACACAAACAGAGATTAATTTACCTTATGTAACTGCTACTGCCTCAGGACCTAAGCACCTTGTTAAAACCTTGACAAGAGCTCAGTTTGAAAAATTGTCAGATTCATTGGTTAAACGATCAATGAGCCCGGTAAGTGCTGCATTGAAAGATGCAGATTTAAGTACCTCAGATATTGATGATGTGATTTTGGTAGGTGGATCTACAAGAATGCCAAAAATTCAGGAAGAGGTTGAAAAGTTCTTTGGTAAAAAACCTTCAAAAGGAGTGAATCCTGATGAAGTTGTGGCCATTGGTGCTGCTATTCAAGGTGGAGTTTTGACAGGAGATGTAAAGGATGTGTTGTTACTTGATGTAACTCCTCTTTCTTTAGGAATTGAGACAATGGGTAATGTTGCGACAAAACTTATTGAATCAAACACGACAATTCCTACAAAGAAATCTCAGGTTTTCTCTACGGCTGCTGATAACCAGCCTTCGGTTGAGATTCACGTATTGCAAGGTGAAAGAGCCATGGCGGCAGACAATAAAACGATTGGAAGATTCCATTTAGACGGTATTCCACCAGCGCCTAGGGGAGTTCCTCAAATTGAAGTGACTTTTGATATCGATGCCAATGGTATTATCAACGTGTCTGCAAAAGATAAAGGAACAGGAAAAGAGCATAATATTCGAATTGAAGCTTCTTCAGGATTGTCAGAAGAAGATATTCAAAAGATGAAAGCTGATGCAGAAGCAAATGCGGATGCTGACAAATTGGCCAAAGAAACTGCTGAGAAAATCAACGGTGCTGATGCCATGATATTTCAAACAGAAAGCCAGTTGAAAGAGTTTGGTGATAAACTATCTGCAGATAAAAAAGCACCAATAGAATCTTCATTGGAAGAATTGAAAAAAGCACACGAGTCTAAAGACTTAGGCTTGATCGATGCTGCCATGGAGAAGATCAATGAAGCCTGGAAAGCAGCTTCTGAAGAGATTTATAAGGCACAACAAGAAGCTCAGGCAGGAGGTGCACAGCCAGGACCTGATGCTGGAGCAGCACCAGAAGGTGGTGAAGCTGGAGCTGATGATGTTCAGGATGTAGACTTTGAAGAAGTTAAGGAAGACTAATTCTTAGGATATTTATATACTAAAAAACCGTCATGCTATTCGCATGACGGTTTTTTTATTTCAAGCCATCTGCTACTGCAGATGGATGGTTTATCATTAAGGTTTTCCTATGATTTCAATCGTTTAAAAATAAATCGGGTAATAAAGATACCGGTTCCGTCTCCTTTTCCTGCATCACTTTCAACTCCGCTGGTTACAAAAGCCAATCCCCATCCTTCATCGATCATGGTATTAACTTTAGATGATAATAAAGCATCATTTGAGGCGATATTTTGAAAATTAATACCTGTGGCACTATAAAAGTTTAATATTTTGGTTTCATCAAAATTATCAACTTTAGATTCGCCTCTTTTCGATTTGTTTTGTTTTTTATTTTCAGCTGTTCTTGAGGTAGTATATTCTTTGTAATCTTTATCTTCTTCGGCAGAAATGATTCTGGACCTTCCCAAACCCATTGGTACTACTGATTCGATACTTGTTACGATGCTATACTCGTAAGACTGTGCATTTATTTCGCAAAAGGAAATAAGTAAAATTGCTAGTAAAATAATTTTTCTCATTATTGTTAAGTTTATGATTTATCACATATGTGAGTTAAGGAAAACTATAATATGTATAAAATATTGTTATCGAAAGGGTTTAATTCAAGTTCGTTTCTCCGATGAGTCACGGAATTTAAAAGAAATTCTTCCGGTTTGACCTATTTTTCTTAGCTTTGAGAGAAATAAATTTAAATACAGATCAAATTATGAAAAATGTTGCTTTAAAAGGCTTTTTGTTATTATCGATAATTGTTTTGAGCAGTTTTGCTGTTAAAGATAGTTTTGTTGGAGTTAAGAAAATATTGGGAGAATGGGATTATAGCATTCCAGATGCTCCATATGAATATCAAAAAGGAGTTTTGGTATTAAAAAAGGTCGATGGTGAGTTGACTGGTGAAATGGTCATTGGAGGGCAAGGATCGCCCTTAGAGGATGTAACGTTTGAAAAGAATGAGTTAAACGCCATGATGAATGTACAGGGCGAGACAGTTCGATTCAAATTGAACTTTACGAAAAAGACTTTTGAAGGAATCGTATCCTATTCTCAAGGGACCTTGGATATGACGGGCACCAAGAAATAGGTATACTGAAATGAATAAAAGCCATCAAGATTTTCTTGATGGCTTTTTTTTTTGTATCTTAATGAAGTAATCTGCTGAATATGTATTGAATAAGTGTGAATTTTTCGTATTTTTGCAGGCTTTAAAACGTTAATCTTGTTATATGAGAAAATTTTTACGCATAAGTTACCCCGCCTTATTGCTATTCTTGACATTGAGTTTCACCAATGTCGTGCATGACGAGGTTCCCATTAAATTACTTGGCTCCTGGAATTA
>CAYQPI010000136.1:0-17798 GCA_964419405.1 uncultured Flavobacteriaceae bacterium | reverse complement strand
CCTTAAATGACAAGCTTCGTTACAGACCCTTAGATATTGATATCTGGTATCCAACAGCTAAAGCTGGTAATAATAGAATGCTGTTTGAAGACCTGTTCAAACTTCATGAAGAACGAGCTAATTTCTATCAGGATGAAGAAGATTATACTGGCTTTTCAGATGAGTTGATTCTTTATATGGCAGCTGGGTTTGGATTGGACGCGAAAGATGGTCAACGTCTGTTAAAAGTAAAAACCGATAGTTATCAAAACGCCATTATAGAAAAAGGCAGGTTTCCATTGATCATCTATATGGCCGGTTATAACGGGATGGGATGGGAGAATTACCGAATGCTTGAATCTCTGTCTGAAAATGGCTTTGTCGTCCTTTCGATTTCTTCCATAGGCAGGTATCCCGGAAATATGAGCAATGAAATCGGCGATACCATGGAACAGGTTTTAGATGCAGAATTTGCCTTGGATTTTTTAAAGAAGCAAAATAACTTTAACCTGAACTATACAAAAATGGGTGTTCTCGGATTAAGCTGGGGAGCTATGAGTGGCATCATGCTTCTTGACAGACATCCTGAAATCAAAGCCATGGTCTCTTTAGACGGGACTGATAACTTCTATTTTGGAGATACAGATGAAGACGATATCAATCTTTCAAATATCTATGCAGCCAATCTACTTCATCCAGCAAAAACGAAGGCCGCCTTTATGCATCTAGAGGCTGCTGACAGATTTGATGAGTTCAGTCCTACAGGTGCTTATCGATACATCGATAGCATTTCATCACCAACAACTTACCTCCGGTTTACAAACGCAAAACATGAAGATTTTGGCAGCCTCGCTTGGGCATTGAGATCTTCAAAAATGTCTGTTGTTAACTATGAAGAAATGATGGAGGCCAGCATTCTGTTTTTCAATAAATACCTAAAAGGAATTGACCATTTAGAGCCTTATCTGCATCGATTGATACAAACAGCTTATGTGACAGATACTCCACAAAAATATCCACAAAAGAGTACTCAGCTAAAAACATTGAAAGGAATTGTTAGGAGTGCAGAAGATCAACAGCCATTATCATTTGTAAATATTGGTCTTATGAATTCTGAGATCGGAACGGTGAGTAATAAAAATGGAGCCTTTGAAATTGAAATTCCCCAGAGTGATCAAATTGATTCGGTGCGTATCTCTATGATCGGATTTAAACCCGAGACAATAGCAATTGACGACCTGAGGAACTCAGTTGATTCTTTAGAAATTTCGCTCGAAGAAGCTATTTCTGAACTCAATGAAATTGTTTTACAGGCAAAAACATGGAAAAAGAAAAAACTAGGAAACCAATCAACATCTAAATTTATCGGGCATCTCTTCTATTATGACCAATTGGGTAAGGAAATGGGTATCAAACTTCATGTGAATAAAAAACCCCATTTTGTAGAGGCCTTCAATTTCCACATCTCCTATAACAGGTTTAGTGCAAAAAGCTTCTTTCGCTTGAATATTTATGAAATTGTTAATGGCAAACCGGGCAGGAATATTGTTACTCAAAATATCATCATTGGTATAGAACCAAAAGAAACCGGTATGATTTCTATTGATTTAGAACCCTATGAGCTTGTTTTAACTAAAGATGTTATCGTAACCCTAGAATGGATTGATACCCAGGGTGAAGTACAGCCTACCGAAGCTCTTGTCATCTCAGTTGGGCTATTCACCGGTGGTGTTTACGAACGAAACTCAAAGGAAGCCAACATGAAAAAGCGCTTAAAAGGTATGGGCCTTGGCTTTACCATGGATGTAAGGTATTAGTTAGTAAAACCTATTTTTCTTGAAATAATAACCAGGATTCAGGATCAATTTTGACAGCATCTGGTTTGTTTTCTACATCAATTTCAAACCTGGACGTTTGCTCCTCAACCATCACTTTCTCAATGTCTATTTCATCTCCAAAAACAATTCCAAACTCTAGCGGAAACGTGAACGTATGATGTTTTTGTACCTGCTTCACCGAAATCATCAATTTCCCCTTTCGATATTTCCAGTTCCATTTTAATTCAGGATATCCTTTTATATAGAGCCATTGCTGAAAAAACGTCTCCAGGTCTTTACCTGATGCTAATTCCATTTCATGTTGTAGGTCCTCAGTCAGTGCATTAGAGTTCTGATACTTTTGATAATAAGACCGTATACCTTTCCAAAAATATTCATCTCCAAGTTCATGCCTCAACATGTTCAGTACCCATCCCCCTTTCTGATAGGTATTTCTGCTCAATACTTTTTTGGGATCCGTTATTGTCAGGTCAATGATAGGCGATGGATTCTCCAGATAATATTCAATAATTTCCGTTTTGTCTCTGGCCAGCTCTTCCTTCCTTTTTTCGTTCCCTGCTACTTCCTCCTGATAAAGGATCGTAAAATAAGTAGCAAAACCTTCACTGAGCCAAACATGATTCCAATTGTCTTCTGTCGCTGAATTCCCAAACCACTGATGTGCTATTTCATGTGCCATCAAGCCTTGTATTTCTTTATTTCCGGTAATACTTGTTTCTTTATAAGATATGGTTCCGGCATTCTCTAAACCTCCCCATTTGGTCTTGGCCTGCATATTGGCAAGTTTTGCATATGAATAAGGACCAATATTGGTCGTAAAATATTCCATGATTTTGGTGGCCTCCTCAAAATCCGTAAAACCCTCATTTCTGTTCTCAGGATAAACCCAGGCACTGACGTCCACACCTTCAATAGTGCCTAAATAACTGGAAGCAAACCTGGTGACACCAATGGTCATGACTTTGGTCGCCACAGGAGCAGGTTCATAATAGCGTGTCACTTTAAGGCCATTTCCTAAACTACTTTCTTCTATTTTCTTTCCTGTTGCCACCACGTCATAATGATCAGGTGCTGTAATACTGAATTCAACAGATGCCTTATCATAGGGATGGTCTACACAAGCCAGCCAATGCCTGGCAAGGTTTGGCCAGTTATCTCCAAAAAATGAACGTTGCCCGTATTTTGTGGTATCAATCACGAGTCCCTTTTCCGGAACCCCCTTATAACTAAGTGTATATGTTCTTAAAGAATCTCCATCTTTTGAAGGATCGATTTGTATTTTATTATTTGAAAAGGTATACTCCGCTTTTTTGCCATTTTCCAATACGGCTAATAAATTCATTCCGAAATCACCTTGCTTTTCAACAAGATCAAGCGAAAATGGATCAGGGGCACCATTAAAATTGACCGAAATTCGTGTCTCTCCTTTAATTTCATTGCTCTGGTCGCTAAGACTCAGATTAAATTGATAATGCTGTACATCAACAGAAGTGTTTCTACTGTATGAATCTTGGCCATACATAGTGTGAGTCAACAAAAAACCGATCAGAATATAGGGTAACACCTTCATGTTCATCAAATTTATTTTCGGGGGAAAATACAAAAATTAAATATCCCTTTTGCATTAGATCAAATTCAATTAGCTTGCATCCATTAATCCAGAGCTATGTTTAATAAAATTTTCAAAAATATACTACTCCGAATCCTGCCTATTTGTGCTCTTTTTATATGTATCTCGGCATGTCAAGATAAAGACCCTATAGAAGTCATAGAAAATGACCCAGTCGTTGAAGTTGAAGAAATCAGTGATACCGAATTATTAGACCTTACTCAGCAGGAGACCTTAAAATATTTCTGGGAATTTGCTCAATCAAATTCTGGAGCCGCAAGAGAACGATATCATCCTGATCAACCTTCTTTGAATGCCGATGTTGTTACTTCAGGAGGAACCGGATTTGGTTTGATGGCGATCATTGTAGGGGTTGAAAGAGCTTTTCTCGATCGTTCGATGGCAGTTGACAGGATCAAAAACATTTTGACTTTTTTAGAATCTTCAGATCGCTTTCATGGTGCATGGTCCCATTGGATAGATGGGAATAGTGGCAAGGCAATTCCCTTTAGCCCCAAGGATGATGGAGGAGATCTGGTAGAGACTGCGTTTTTAGCCCAGGGGTTAATTTGCGTAAAGGAATACTTTAAAAATGGGAATGAGCAGGAAAAAGAAATTTCAGAACTGGCGGATGATCTTTGGAAAGGAATTGACTGGCAGTGGTACACGCGGTCTGAGAAAACCTTGTACTGGCATTGGAGCCCTAAGCATGATTTCTCAATTAATTTCAATCTTTCTGGATACAATGAAACGCTTATCACCTACATTATGGCAGCTGCTTCTCCAGAATACGGCATCTCCAAAGAGGTCTATACCAATGGATGGGCACTAAATGGAGCCATAAAGAGCAGTAAAAATACCTATGGTTTGCCTTTACTTGTTTCACACCATGGAGCTCCTACCTATGGTGGCCCCCTCTTTTGGGCACATTATTCATACCTTGGATTGAACCCAACCGGGCTTGAGGATGAATTTGTACATTATGGAGATGTAAATCTGAATCATACTAAAATCAACTATCAGTATTGCCTTGATAACCCAAAACAATTCGCATCTTATGGAGAAAATTGCTGGGGGCTTACAGCCAGCTATTCAAAAAATAGCGATGGCAGTATTGGCTATTCAGCTCACGCACCCAACAATGACCTTGGAATAATTTCTCCTACTGCGGCGCTGTCATCCATGCCTTATACTCCACAAGAATCTCTAAAAGCCTTAAGGTATTTCTATACGAAAAAGGAAGACCTGCTCGGTCCGGCCGGATTCTATGATGCTTTTAAAAGTGACGGCACCTGGGTGGCGAAGGCCTATCTGGCCATCGATCAAGGTCCGATCATTGTGATGATTGAAAATCATCGTTCAGGCTTACTTTGGAATTTATTTATGGGAAACTCAGATGTACAGAACGGACTTGATAAATTAGGTTTTAGTTATGTAAAATGATGTTAAATACCCCAAGGCTATTAAACTGATTTCAATGGAGTCGTTGCCTTGTATAGAACACTCTTTGAGTTTGCTGAAATATCAAAACGAGCGCCGGCTATGGCCATAAATGCCTCACCTTTTTGCAATTCTAAGGTTTTTTTACCTTCAGCAACATGAAGTTCACCTTCCAGGAGCAAATAAAGCTCAATAGTACCCGTTTTGTGCTTATAAACCTCCTCCTTCTTTAAATCAATTTTGCTTAACTCAAAATCAGGTGCTGTAGTTTTAAACACCCTTTCCAAACCATTCTCCAGCAATTCTCCCTGAAGAATTTTGGGCTGTGTTTCTTCAAAAACAACATGTTTCAGTAACTCATCAATGTCTACATGCTTTGGGGTTAATCCACCTCTTAGCACATTGTCTGAATTTGCCATCAATTCTATATTCTGACCTTCTAAGTAGGCATGAGGAACACCAGCGTCCTGAAAAATTCCATCTCCCTTTTGAAGCTGGAGAATATTAAAAAAATAGATGGAAAAAACACCTTTGTCATATCCCAAGGAGTTATCTCGCGTAGATATGGCCTTGGCTGCCCAATAATCCGGACTTGCCTTGTCAAGTTGCCCTGTCTTATAAAGTGGAAAAATCTTCTCAACCAAGGGTTTTAAAATCTGATTTGTTTTATCTGCAGAAAGATTCATCACAAAGCTGTACAGACCTTTATAGCCTTCTTCTTTAAAAATGTCAATTAAAAACCGTAAGGCCTTTCTTTCCCCTAATGTCTGTATCAATTTATCAGGGGCGGCAAAGCCATGCAATAACCAAAATTCACTTAGGGCCACCATGATCTCGGGCTTATGGTTGTCATCCTTATAATTTCTAAAAGATGCATGTAGATCTATACCTTCTTCTTCTTCCAGCTTGTATCCTTTTTCTGCCTCTGATTTCGTCGGATGTACCTGAATGGATAACATCTGATGAACATCCAGAACCTTAAACAAAAAGGGTAAACAAGCAAAATTTTCAAAAACTTCTGTACCCAATCGTTCTTTCGCATTGAAATCGATAAATTCAACCAAACTTATTTGTGAATTCCCTGTGTGAACTACAGATGGTGCTTTTGCATGGGCACCTAACCAGTATTCTGCAAATGGAGCCCCATTAGATTTCATATTGAGTAAGTCAGGAATAAAATCTTCTCCCCCCCAGGTGTAGTTTTGTACCTGTCCTTTTAACGAAAATATCTTTTGCACTAGAAATTTTTTAGAATTCAAATATAATTAATCAACTCAATTATCTTATCTAGATTGTGTCCTAATGCTAAATAATTCATCCTAAAGTGTTTTCGTAACCTCTCTTTCAAGAGAAAAATTGATGAACTGATACCCCTGTTATAGAAATCTAGGATTTTATGGATTATCCTTACCAATAAGAATGCAGATTATTGCTTCACTCGAATGATCATTCATAGTTTTGAATAACCTTATAATCAGGATGGAGCTTAGGGCGATTCGTACAGTATATTTTAAATCTTTTTACTTTCTTTGTTGATCATGAATTCTGAAGACTCGAAAACTATAATAGAATTATTAAAACAGGGTGATAAAAGCACCTTGGAAAAGATCTATGTTGAGAATCGGGAAGGCTTTCTAAATTTTGCTAAAAAATATAATGTTAGTGAATATGATGCCATCGATATTTATCAGGATGCCATTATGGTATTAAGAGAAAACGCTATAAACGGAAGAATTGATAAGCTTCAAAGTAATATTTCTACTTACCTTTTTGCGATTGGTAAGTATAAAATTTACTATAATTTCAGAGTACAGGCAAAAACCATTTTAAACAATGACTTTAATTTGGTTGAAGAAAATATAGATTTTGATGTTGACCTTTATGGACCTGAGTTAACTAAAGAACAGAAGTTATTAAAAAAATACTATGACCGATTAGGTGATAGATGTAAAAGTATCTTAAATTTGTTTTATTATCAAGGCTACAATCTTGATGAGATCAAAACAATTTTGGACTACAGCAATAAAAAAGTTTTAAAAAGTCAAAAATCGCGCTGCTTAAAACAGCTTAAAGATTTGATAGATGAGCATTATGAAAAATCATGATTTGATTGATAGTTATTTTGAAAATTCTCTTAGCCCTAAAGAGCAAAAAATTTTCAATGACCTTTTACAAAATGATATTGATTTCAAGAATGAATTTCAGTTTCAAAAGGATCTTAAAAAGGTCATTGCCTCTCAGCAACGTCAGGAATTAAAAGCTACTTTGAATCAATTTGAACAGAAGGCTCAAAACAGATCGGGTATTTTATTCATTCCAAAAAAATGGATGGTTGCGGCTTCCTTAGTTTTTCTTGTTGGAATTGGTACATGGGGAATTCAAAGTACGTACTTTCCAACAAATGATGCAATCTATGCAGACTATTTTGAGCCGTCAAGAAATACGGTGCAACCTGTAGTAAGGGGTGAAAGTATAAACACCATAGAATACAGGGCATTTGTAGCATACGAGGCTCAGAATTATCATAAGGCCATCAACCTATTCAATTCAGTAAAAAACCCTGACCAAGCTTATATTGATTTTTATAAAGGTCTTTGCTATATGGCAACAGATAAGGCTCATGAGGCTATTCAAATTCTAAAACCTGTTTCCAGCATGAATAATCTGGATGGGAAAGATACTGGCTTCAACGAAAAAGCCCGGTGGTATCTGGCTCTTGCTTATATAAAGGTAGAAGACGATACCAATGCAATTAAAACGCTTCAGTCCATACTTGATGATGAAGGCTCCAATTACAAAAAAGAAGAGGCTTCTAAAGTATTGGCTTTCTTATTGTAGTCTTCTCTTTTTCCTTATCACATAAACAGCTATAATGATGACCAGAATTAAGGCTGCCCAGTACCATGCAAAATGAATCGGACTCCCTATTTCAATAGGATTCGCATTACCATTGATAACAAATCCTGACCAATAATAGGGATGCATCAATTCTGAATTCTTGTACTTTTTCAAGTATTTTAATTTTGCCAGTCTTAAGGCTTCACTTTTACTTTTGCCTTTTTGAAGAAAACGATAAAATTCTATCATGATCTCCTTAGTTTCTTTATCAGGTACTTTCCAAAGACTCATTACGATCGATGGTATTCCTGAAAAATGAAATGCGCGCGCCATACTCATAACCCCTTCACCTGCCTGTATTTTCCCAAAACCTGTGTTGCACGCACTTAATACAGCCATATTCGCTTTCGAGCTACTATTATATATTTCTGATGATGTTAGGTCTTCATCCTCAAAAATAAGCCGGTTATATTGTGGGTTTTCATGATCTATTTTCGCATGCATGGCCAGATGCAGTACAGAATACTTTTGATTATTCTGTAAAAAATTGTCTTTTTTGGCATTCGAACCTATAAAGCTGGCCCCATCTGTCAATGATGCAATAGCATCTATTTCATTTTGGGCAGAAAACAACTGATTCCCTTCATTATAATCAGGAGCAAAACCTGCCCAATAATTCTCAGAAGGGTATCTGAAAAACTCATTGTTCAATTCTAAAAATAATCGAACAGAACCTGTATAGTGTATATTATACCTCTCAACTAAAAATGAATTGTCAGTATTTCTTAAAACTTCAAAAGGGATATAATTCAGAACATTGTCAGCGATAATTACAATATTTTTTTTGTCACGCACCAATTGCTGCCCCATCAAATACATGTACAAATCATAACTGAGCTCATTAATATCTTCTCTTTTCGATAAATGATTCTTAAAATCATTTGTACTTTGAATCAATTTTTCACTGATATCAGCCCGAAGTAGACTTATACTGTCTTTTGTAATGTTAAAGGTGAATAAACTTTTCTCACCCAAAAAATAGGTTATCATTTGGGTATCATCATCCAGCACCTCCTGAACTTCAGATATGTTTACCATGTGATTGTCTATCTCAAAATTCTTAAATCTTGGATACTCCTTTTTAAATACTTTATACAAGCTGTCAAGTCGGTTACTGAGCAAAATTCTTTCATCAAGAAGTTCCTTATAAAAAGATTTGTTGGGCTCTCTGGCACTTTTTTCAAAAAAGATGTCCATTTTGACCTTTTCTAAATCCTTTTTAGTTTGTTCTTCAAATTGGAGTTTCTCTTTTGGGATATTTCCATAAGCCCTGAATTTGATTCCTTGAAGGCCTTTTAATAGCGTTGTATTACGATTGAATTCAGACAGCTCAAATGCCTTTTGTAAATATTGATCGCCATGTGATTCATGATAAAGCAACCAGCAAAGTGCCAAATCCTTTTCGAAAGCCTCTCTGTATTTATTTGCAAAATCAACTCTTGACCGATCTGAAGAGAAATTATTCTGCGTATGCCTGATCAATTCTATCTTGTGATCCACTAATTCAAAGGCCGCTAAAAGATGGTCTAAATCCTTGCCTTTCTCATACGTTTCAATATGCCAATCTTCCAACAACATCAATGCTTCTATAGCCTGTAAAGGCCCAACTATTTTGTTAAGGTCGGTTTGATCATAGCCTGCAGCTTTTAAAGTTTTACTTATATAATACTCTAGCTTATTTTGATCATCCTTGATTTTCTGTACTCTGGCAAGCTGTAAATAGTTTTCAGCAACCAAATCACTCGTCTCTCCATATATTTTGAGATTTGTTTCTACTGACTGTTCTAAAAGATCTTCAGCCTTTTCTAAAAACATGCCTCTGTTGAGGTATAGCTGAGCCAAATAATTTCTGGCATTTGCCAGGTACTGCCTGCTATTGATCTTTTTACCAATTTCAATTGCTTGCTTATATAGTTCCTCTGCTTTGTCATATTTCTCTAAAAGCACATAAGAATTTGCCAAATCATAATATGTTTCACAGGTCCATCTATGAAATTCTCCATAAGTTGATTTCCTTATTTTCAAATTTTTCTCCAATAATGCATTCGCCTCTTCATATTTTCCCTCAGATTCTAAAATATTGGCATATGTTGTATAGACAAAAGTCATGTTTGGGTTAAATTCTCCATAGGATTCGAGGCCTTTGTCGACTGCTTTTTCCGCGTAAATGGCCGCCTTAACCGCCTCTCCAGAATAAAAGTATATTAAAGCCATTCCCACGTACACATCTGATAAAAAATTCTCTTTTTTATCGCTATTCAATAAATGAGTTTCCGCCTGTTTATATAACTCCATCGCCTTCTCATTTTGCCCTAAATCATCGTAAACAATGGCTATATTATAGGCAGATACTGCAAGTGCATATGGATCCGTTTTAATGCTCTTTTTTATTTCAAAAGATTTCTCATAATAATAGGTGGTACTATCGTAATCCGATTCAAAATAGTGGTTGATGCCAATGGTATTATAGCTGTCAGCAATATTGAAGCTATCTTTTGATTGCAAAGAAATTCGTAGTGATTGTCTGGCTAATTTTGAGGATTCCTCATAATGACCAAGGCTCTGAACGACTTTGGCCTTGGTTTGGTAGGTGGTGGCAAAAAAACTTTCCTTTGCATCTTCCCTTTCTAATTCGATCAATAGTTGATCCAATACTTGATTGGCTTGTGCAAACTTTCCAGCTCGGTTCAATTCAGCAGCCTTCTTGTTTTTTTCTAAAACATACTGATTGTCTATAATTTGAGACCAGCCAATGACCGGAACAAAAAAAAATAAAATCAAATATGCTAGTTGCTTTCCCAAAGTTTAATATCTCTTTTACAAGAGACTATAAATATAAGCTAAGTTATCTATATCTAAAAAAACAGCTTGAATAATGATTATGATTTATCTCTTTCTTTGGCAATTTTATCCAGCTCGGCATACCATTCTTTTCCAAATTTTCTTTCTAAGGCCTGTTGAACAAATTTATAAACCGGAACTCCAAGTTCTTTTCCTAAACTACAGGCATCATCACATATTTCCCAACGGTCATAATTGACTGCTGCGAATTCACTGTATTGTTTGATCCTCAACGGATACAAATGACATGACACTGGTTTTTTGAATGAGACTTCTCCCTGATTATAGGCTTCTTCAATACCGCACATGGCCACCTTCTTATCATCATAAATCACATAGGCACAATCTGCCCCATTAATAAGAGTTGTTTCATGCTCTCCCTGCTCATTGGTCGTATACAGTCCTTGTTTTTCAATGGCATCAAGACCTTCCTTTCTCAGGTATTTTTTCAAAACAGGAAAAATCTCTTCTAATGCCTTCAGTTCTTCTACTTCTAGAGGAGCTCCTGCATCACCATCTACACAACATGCCCCTTTACATGCACTAAGATTACAAACAAATTCCTTTTCTAGAATTTCCTCTGAAATAATTGTTTTTTGTAGTTGAAACATGCCTTTTCGATTAAATCAATGGCAAAAATACATTCTTTTTATCAATCTGTCTTGCTATCTTTAAATTCACCTAGAATTAAATCGCTAACACTAAGAATGATATCCTTTAATACTCTCAATAATTAATGACAAGCATTGAATCTATTTTTCTAACTTTGTCCGCAATTAAAAACAGTATGATGGAAATCAATTTTAAGGAAATTATTACCGCATCAATGATCTTGTTTGCCGTAATAGATATCATCGGAAGTATTCCTATTATTATTGACCTAAGAAAAAAAGTAGGACATATTCAATCTGAGAAAGCATCCATTGTGGCCATGCTGATCATGATTCTTTTCCTGTTTGTTGGTGTGCAGATTCTCAACCTGATTGGAATTGACGTATATTCATTTGCCGTTGCAGGATCTTTTGTTCTATTCTTTCTGGCCATCGAAATGATTCTCGGAATACAACTGTACAAAGAGGACTCTCCTAAAACGGCAAGTGTAGTTCCACTTGCTTTTCCATTGATTGCGGGTGCAGGTACCATGACTACGATCTTATCCTTAAAGGCAGAGTTTCACACCATTAATATCGTCATAGGGATTGTTCTTAATATTATATTTGTATATGTGGTGCTGAAGTCTTCTGCAAAAATTGAAAAATTAATCGGGGAAGGCGGGATCAACGTAGTAAGAAAAATATTCGGTGTAATTCTGTTGGCAATAGCGGTCAAGTTATTTACATCAAATGTTCAGGGACTTTTTAATTAGAAGAAAATGGAATTTGACGCTTTAGTTGTTGGTGGAGGTGTTGCAGGAATGTCTTGCGCTTTAGTGCTGGGATCGGCTATTATCAAACCTTACGCAAAGGATAAAAAAATAGCCATCGTAATGCACCAAAAATCCTCTGCTCTCGATGGAGCATTATTTAATAATGTTTTGGGAATTCCCCCAGGAACCACTGGTAAAGAAATTTTACAAAGCGGTAAACAGCAACTGGCCAATACCTATCCTCATGTCAGACAGATAGAACATGAGAAGGTTACTGCCGTGCTTCCCATTGAAGGGGGTTATCAGATAAGAACCAACAAAAACCAGTACACCAGCGAAATCGTAGTCATCGCTGCTGGCAAATCCAATTTATTCAATATTGAGGGCTTAAATCAATATGTTCAACCGCATGCTAATCTTCCCGCAAAAAAAAATCGAATTCAACTAAAAAATAGTGATCATAAAGTTGGTCATAACCTGTTTGTATGCGGTGTACTTGCAGGATGGCGAAGTCAATACGCAACTGCTGCCGGCAGTGGTGCCCACGTTGCTACAGATATATTAACTCTTTGGAACGATGGTCAAACCTCCATGGTTCATGATTCAGAACCTAAATAACCCTCTTTACGGTTCAAGAGGATATCCCTTTTCATTCAATTCTTCTACTCTTTCAAGCATTTTGTCCTGAGCATTGACAATTTTAAAATAGGCGTTTATATCAAAAATTTGTTGTGCAAATAAGGCTTTTAAATAGAGTTTAAAATTCTCTTCTTCTTCTCTGTTAAAAACCGCATACTCTGAAGGTATTGAAGACAAATAGGCATTGTAGATATGGTTGTCACTATCAAAGTCACCGATAAACTGATCTAAACTCCATCCATCAAATTCATCCACATGCTGATCAAAATAATTAAAGACAAATTCTCTTGACTGGCGGTAGTGAAAATCAGGGAAAAACATCGTGGTATCTATAGAGACAAATACGTCCGGAATGATTCCTCCACCGCCGTAAACTATTTTACCCTTTGGGGTTTCAAATTTTAAAGAATCAATCACTTTGATACTATCTGCATTCATCAACTCACCATTGTGATATCTTTTTTCAAAATCGTTGAAATACTCTCCATTCCCCTTATTTTCATACGGTTTTTGGATAGATCTTCCGGTTGGTGTATAATATCTCGAAACCGTTAATCTCACCGCTGAACCATCTCCCAACTGCATTTCCTGTTGCACCAATCCTTTTCCAAACGACCTTCTTCCTACAATGGTCCCTTTGTCATTATCCTGCAAAGCTCCTGCAACGATTTCACTGGCAGATGCTGAAGCACCATTGATCAATACAAATACATGACCGTCTTCAAAGTCACCCTTGCTCGTCGCAAAGGTCTCTTCAATTTTATTCTTTTTATTCTTGGTAAAAACAATCAGTTTACCATCTTCAAGAAATTCATCAATGATTTTTGTCGCAACTTGCAAATATCCCCCAGGGTTGTGCCGCAGATCTAAAACCAGCTTTTTCATTCCCTGATCTAAAAGATCATCAAGGGCCACCTTAAACTCGTCATAAGTAGTAGCGGCAAATTTGTTGATTTTAATATAACCCAGTTCTTCATTCAGCATATAGAAAGCATCAACACTTTTTATAGGAACTTCACCTCTGATAATGGTAAAAGGTAATTCTTTTGCCTCAGATTTTCTGTATACGACCAGGTCTACTGAAGTATCTGGCTTTCCTTTCAGGGTCTTGAGAATATAGTCGCTTCCAATCTTTTTCCCGTACAAAGTGTCATTATTAGCAATTAGAATTCTATCTCCAGCCTTAATTCCGGCCTTTTTACTCGGTCCATTTTCGAGTACTTTAATAACGGTCAAGGAATCCTTATGCATCTTAAACTGTATCCCAATTCCAACAAATTTTCCATTCATAGATTCAGAAACACCTTCTAGTTCATTAGCCGAGATATAAACCGAATGCGGATCTAATTTGTCCAGCATATTTTTAATGGTTCCGTCTAAAAGGCTGTCAGTATCAACATCGTCAACATATTCATATTGAATATAATCGATCAACCTCTTAATTTTTCTTTCCTGAGGAGTCCCTCCAAAAAAAGTAATGGTCTTTTTCTGATAATTAAGTGAGGTCCCTAAAAATATTCCCACAGCAATAGATATTGCAATGATCAAAGGAAGAAATATTCTGGTCTTTTTATTCATTTATTGGTAAATATAAAATTTCAATATTGGCTTTTCGTAAAAAGTCAATACCTGATTCGTCTTTATAGGCATTGGCGTAAACCACTCGTTTAATCCCTGATTGATGAATTAATTTACTACAATCTTTGCAAGGTGATAAGGTGATATAAAGCGTAGCTCCCTCGCAGGCTTGGGTTGATGAAGCCACTTTTAAAATGGCGTTGGCTTCAGCGTGCAATACATGCCATTTGGTACTGCCATCGTCATCTTCACAGCAATTGTCAAAACCCGTAGGGGTTCCGTTATATCCATCAGAGATGATCATTTTCCCTTTCACGATCAGTGCTCCTACTTGTTTTCTTTTACAGTGTGACAGTTTAGACCATTCTTTCGCCATCTTCAAATAGGCCTGGTCATACCTTCTTTGTTTTTTATCCGTCATTCGTCGTAACTATCATATATGTCCTTCATAGCGAAAATATAAAACTTTCAAATGAAAGGTGTTAAAAAATCATCAAAATTTAATCAGGATTGGAATTTAATCTTGTTAAAAAGATCCCACAGAACAATCCCACAACTCACTGATATGTTTAAGGAATGTTTGGTTCCATATTGAGGAATCTCTATGCAATGGTCTGTCAAATTCACCACCTCCTGAGCTACTCCCTTTACCTCATTGCCAAAAATCACAGCATATGAATCTTCCTTTGATACTTCAAATTGCTCTAATGAGATGCTGTTCTCGGCTTGTTCAATAGAAAGAACTTTAATGCCATCTCCTTGAAGTCTCTTGACTATATCGGTTGTGTGCTCAACATATTCCCAGTCTACAGATTCCGTTGCTCCCAAAGCCGTTTTATGTATCTCTTTGTGGGGTGGTTTGGCGGTTATACCACACAAGTATATTTTTTTTATTAAAAAGGCATCAGCTGTTCTAAACACTGATCCAATATTGTTTAAACTCCTTATGTTATCTAAAACAACTATCAGCGGAATCTTAGTGCTGCCTTTGAACTGATCAACATTAAGCCTATTCAATTCGCTATTCTTTAATTTTCGCATAGTCCAGTCTTGTAAGAACTGCGAAATTATAAAATCATTCGAACTAAAAACAGCACTGCCGAGATTATTTAAAACAACTTTTTTGACATAAAACATGATATTTATCATACTTAACCGATAGGCTTTATATTTATTTAACATATTTTTTGCTGTATCATAGGTTATTATTAGTACTTTAGCTCCGCATTTTATAAATACTCCTTATGATAAATACCTTAAATCATGCCGGAATAGATAGTTTAAACAAGCAGTATAACGCTTTAGATGTTTATAAAAGAGTTGAGCAATTATACCAGGATTTTGACGCTAAAGATATCATGATAACTTCTGCATTTGCAGCTACTTCAGCCTTTTTGTTAAAAGTGTTTTCTGATATCAACAAAGAGCAGGTCGTTTATTTTATTGACACAGGCTATCATTTTAAGGAAACGTTGATTTATAAAGAATATCTGACAAAACTATACGATTTAAACGTTGTAAGCATTCAGGCTGAGCCTATAGAATATAACTTTTCCAAAGACAATCAGTTGTGGAACAAAAATCCTAACCGCTGCTGCTATATCAATAAAGTGAAACCTTTAGATCATATTAAAAAAGATTATAAAATATGGGTTTCAGGTTTGATGAAATGGCAAAGTGACCATCGAAACAGTTTGCAAATATTTGAACAAAAAGAAACGCTTTTAAAGTTCTATCCATTATTGGATATCGATTATTCGCAAAGGGATCAGTTTATAAAGGACCATCACCTTCCTTTTCACCCATTAAAATCTAAAGGATATTCGTCTATTGGTTGTTTTCATTGTACCGTTCCCGGTGAAGACCGTCGTGGAAGATGGAACAATTCGCCAAAGACAGAATGTGGCTTACACCTTTAAACTAGTCCCAAGTGATTCGGATAAATAGCAGCTTCTAATTCATGCGCTGTGATTTCCTAATTCTTATTAAAATTATATCTTTGCTTTCCTCGTCACCTCCATCTCTTGTGACGGCACATTAATTACTAAAAGATTCCAGTATTGGCAAAGGCAAAAGCGAAAAAAGTAACTCCCTTGATGTTACAGTATAACAACATCAAGATAAAATATCCTGATGCACTTTTACTTTTTCGAGTGGGTGACTTTTATGAGACCTTTGGTGAAGATGCTAAAAAAGCGGCTAAAATTCTTGGTATTGTGCTTACCAAAAGAGGGGCCGGATCTGAAAGTGAAACAGCATTAGCGGGATTTCCACATCATTCATTAAATACGTATTTACCCAAATTGGTAAAAGCTGGAATGCGTGTTGCGATCTGTGATCAGTTAGAGGATCCTAAACTTACCAAAACCATTGTTAAACGAGGTGTCACAGAACTCGTGACTCCCGGAGTCTCATTAAATGACGAAGTATTACAGGCCAAAAGCAACAACTTTTTAGCGGCTCTTCATTTCGGAAAAAAAAATATCGGCATTTCACTTCTGGATGTATCCACAGGAGAATTCATTACCTCACAGGGCAACAAAGATTATATTGATAAATTATTGCAAAACTTTAGTCCCAGCGAAATTCTGCTCCAAAAGAATTGCAAAGAAGATTTTACATCTGCATTTGGTAGTGCTTATTATACGTTTTATCTAGAAGATTGGATCTTCCAGGAAGATGCTTCTTTTGAAATACTGACCGAACATTTTAAGGTAAGGTCTTTAAAAGGCTTTGGGATAGATGACCTGCATGAAGGTATCATAGCCTCTGGCGTCATTTTGCATTATTTATCTGAAACTCAGCATCACAAATTAGAGCATATATCAAATATTCAAAGACTCGTTGAAGATGATTATGTCTGGATGGACAGGTTTACCATTCGCAACCTTGAATTGTATCAAGCCAACACTAGCGGAGGAGTTACCTTGATTGATGTCATAGATCAAACGATTTCTCCAATGGGGGGAAGGCTCTTAAAAAGATGGTTGGCCTTGCCCTTAAAAAATATTGAAGACATCAAAAACCGACATGATATTGTACGGTATTTTATTCAAAATGATTCCTTTCTTCGGGCTCAAAACGATCAAATTGATCAAATCAGTGATCTCGAGAGGTTGGTTTCAAAGGTAGCCACTGGAAAGATTAACCCGAGAGAAGTAGTTCTTTTGAAGAGTTCACTGCAATCATTGATTCCGATTAAAGAAGAAGCCTTACTTAGTAATCATGAACCTTTGTTGCAACTGGCTGAAGAAATTGATCCTTTACCTGAGCTTATTTCAAAACTCGATACGACTATTGAAGATAATGCCCCCGTTAATATCAACAAAGGAAATGTCATCAAGGGGGGAGTTCACAAAGAGCTGGATGAATTGCGTCATCTTTCAAATTCTGGGAAAGAGCATTTAGACCATATGGTCACCAGGGAAATAGAAAGAACTCAGATAAGTAGTCTGAAAATAGCATTTAATAATGTTTTTGGCTATTATATTGAAGTTCGAAATACACACAAAGACAAGGTTCCTGAAGAATGGATCCGTAAGCAAACCCTTGTATCAGCAGAACGATACATCACTGAAGAATTAAAGGAGTATGAATCTAAAATTCTAGG
>CAYQPI010000135.1:0-11023 GCA_964419405.1 uncultured Flavobacteriaceae bacterium | reverse complement strand
ATAATGGTAAGATGACCGTTGATTTATTAGACCAGGAACCTCCTGTTGAATTGGAGTCTATCATGAAAAAAATGGCCTCAGCATTTGACCTGACATATACCCGATTTCTGGATCTAAAGAAAGCTGAAGCCCAGGCCAGAGAGGCACAAATAGAAGCTGCGCTGGAGCGCGTCAGAGCCAGGTCAATGGCGATGCGGGAAACTGAAGAATTACACGATGTGTTATGCGTACTTTTTCAACAGTTTGATTTGTTGAATATTAAACCGGTATCGGCCTTTTTAAGTCTTTTCGATCTTGAGAAAAGAGAATTTATTTATCGTTCTACCAGCAAGGCAGGAAATCGTGCCCAAACCGAGCAAGTGATTGATATGTCTGCGATGGATCATTGGCAGGAGATTGTAAATAAATGGTTAAGCGAATCGATAGATGACGTTGAAGAGATTTATTACGCCCCAGACTCCTTACCTCAACTTTTTGACATCTTCGAAGAATCTTTTTCGGCAGCGCCAGAAGGTGAGCGTTTGACAATTCAAGATTTTCCTAAGGGTCTATATTCACTACATGCTTATTGTAGTTTTGGGTATCTTGGAATGAATTTGAATCAACCGGCAACTGACGAGGAAAGAAATGTTCTGAGTCGATTTGCCAGAGAATTTACAAGGCTGTATCAACGATTTCTGGATCTCAAGAAAGCTGAAGCTCAGGCGAAGGAAGCCCAAATTGAAGCCTCCCTGGAAAAAGTTCGCTCACGTTCTTTAGCCATGCAAAGGAGTAATGACTTATCAATCGTAATTAAAACCATCTCCGAAGAATTATATGACCTTAACATTCGGTATAGCAATGTTAGTTTTGGTATTGATAGTGATGATAGTGATTATGTTTTCTGGTCTTCAATCTCCGGTCAATCTGATCCTGTTAAATTGACTGTTCCTTATATCGATCATCCGATTACGCAAGCGATTTCGAAGGCAAGAAAAAACAAAGAAAACTTCCTGATTGATTTTTTTCCACCAGAGGTGCACAGGGTATGGCTCAAGCATGCCATTGAACATTCAGTGTTTAAAGACTTGACTAAAAATGAAAAGGAAAAGCTTCTAAAGCGACCACTGACCAGATCGGCAGCGCTTCTGCCGAATATTTTTTTGGTAGTTACAAATTATAGGGACAAACCCTACTCTGATACTGATAATGACATTATCGCTCGTTTTGGGCAGGTTTTTGAACAGGCTTACACGCGTTTTCTGGATCTTCAAAAAGCAGAAGCCCTGGCCAGAGAGGCAAATATTGAAGCTGCTTTGGAAAGAGTTCGTTCCAAAACCATGGCCATGCATAGCAGTAGTGATGTCAAAGAAACTGTAAAAACATTCTTTGATCAAGTTTTACAACTGGGAATTGATAAATCCATTCGTTGTGGTATTGGTATATTGGAAGGTCATGAAGGTATGGAAACCTGGTCTGTAAACGCTGACGCTGAAGGTAAGATTGAAATGCGAGTAGGAATGTTAAATATGCGTATTCATCCAATGCTGGTAGGTCTGAAAAAGGCCTGGGAAAAAGGTGATGCAGGCTATTCGTATGATTATTCAGAAAAAGATGTACTCAAGTATTATACGGCATTGAATAACGAACCGGAATATCCGTTCAATGCAGATCTCAAAAAGCTACCAAAAAAAGAGTATCATCAAAGTTTCTTTTTCTCTTCGGGAATCATTTTTACATTCACCGAAAATCCACTAACAGAGGAATCATCGTTGGTTTTGCATCGTTTTGCTGAGGTCTTTGGACAAACCTACAGAAGGTATCTCGATCTGAGAAAAGCAGAGGCGCAGGCAAGGGAAGCCCAAATTGAAGCAGCTCTGGAAAAGGTCAGGTCAAGAACGATGGCCATGCAGGCCAGTAGTGAGCTGCAGGAAGCGGCGAATTTATTGTTCTTGGAGGTACAAGATTTAGGTATCAAGGCATGGAGTGCTGGTTATAATATAGTGTCGGATGATAAATTATCCAGTAGATGCTGGATGAGTAGTGAAGGGGTGTTACAGGACCCATTTACCCTGTACTTTCATGAAGAAGCTTCCTTTAAAGAAATGGGAGAATTTCTCCAAAGTGACCAAGATTTTTTAGTTCAGGAGTTAGGGGGAAAGGAATTAGAACAGCATTATGCCTATATGAAATCCTTTGACGAAATGAAGCCCACATTCGATCATATTGAGGAGTCAGGCCTGTCCTTACCTAGCTATCAAGTCAACCATTTGTGTAAGTTCAGTAAAGGGTTTTTATTGTTTATTACCTATGAATCTGTACCTAAAGCCCATGATATTTTTAAACGATTTACCAAGGTTTTTGAGCAGACCTTTACCCGCTTTCAGGATTTGAAGAAAGCTGAAAACCAATCTAAGGAAGCCCAGATTGAATTAGCCCTTGAACGCGTCAGAGCAAGTACGCTGGCCATGCATAAAAGTGAGCAGTTACCAGCTACTGCGGAGGTTCTTTTTGAGCAATTTGATTTGATGGGTATTCTTCCTGATCGGATTAGCATTGCTGTGTATGAGGAATCTAAAAAAATATTTGAATTATGGGCAACAGATCAGAACGGAACCTTAGTGAATCACGGCCATGATTTTTCTATTGATGAACCTACCTGTATGGCCAAGATATTTAAGGCCTGGAGGGCAGGAAGCGATACCTGTATTGTAGATCTTCAGGGAAGTGAATTAAAAGATTGGGTTCAATACGTCAAGAATAAGGCTAAAATGGAGATCGATGCATCTGAGTTTGAAGGTCGACGGGTACAACATGCAGCCTTTTTCTCACATGGGTATTTGTTGTTGAGTTCTCTTAGGCCCATTGCTGATGATATGATGAAATTACTCCTGCGCTTTGCAAAGGTTTTTGAGCAAAGTTATACACGTTTTCTGGATCTTAAAAAAGCAGAAAAACAGGCAAGAGAAGCTATTAAACGAGCCTCTGTTGACAGGGTCAGGGCTGAAATAGCCTCTATGAGAACTACCACAGATCTGAATCGAATAACACCCTTGGTATGGAACGAACTAACAACATTGAATGTTCCGTTTATTCGCTGTGGGGTTTTTATTATGGATGAAGAAAGGCAAGAAGTACAAACTCATTTATCAACTCCTGACGGTAAGGCATTGGCATCTTTTCAACTCAGTTTTGACGATACAGAGCCACTACATCAGTTATTACCCCATTGGAGAAAGAAAGAATTGTACATAGATCATTGGGACAAACAGGGTTTTATTGATTCTACTAAAATCTTAATGGAGAAAGGAGCTATTAAATCAAAAGAAACCTATTTGACCAAGAACCAGCCTGATAATCTTCATTTACATTTCTTGCCTTTTCTACAGGGTATGCTGTACGTGGGAAGTGAAGTGCCTTTGACTGAGTATGCATTGAGTTTGGTTCAGAACCTGGCAGAAGCCTTCTCTTCGGCCTACGCGAGATATGAAGATTTTAATAAGCTTGAATTGGCCAATAAGAAGATTGAAAAAACACTGGTCGATTTAAAACAGGCCCAGTCTCAATTGGTTCAATCTGAGAAGATGGCATCGTTAGGAGAACTCACGGCAGGAATTGCTCATGAGATTCAAAACCCCTTGAATTTTGTAAATAATTTTTCTGAAGTCTCAGGAGAGCTGCTTGAGGAGATGTATGAAGAAATAAAAAATGGAGAAGTTGAAGAAGCCCTGGAAATCGGGATTGATATTGAGCAGAATTTGCAGAAAATACATCACCATGGTCAGCGGGCCAGCGAAATTGTGAAGGGAATGCTGCAGCATAGTCGCAGTAGTTCAGGAGAAAGAGAACTAACTGATATTAATGCCCTGACTGATGAGTATTTAAGACTGGCCTATCATGGTTTACGAGCCAAAGACAAAACCTTTAATGCCAAGATGGATACAGATTTTGATCAGGGGATCGAAAAAGTAATGGTGATCCCTCAGGATCTGGGAAGGGTCATTCTCAATCTGATCACCAACGCTTTTTATGCTGTCGATCAAAAGAAGAAACAGGTCAATGGAGAATTTGAACCCAAGGTGCTGGTGACGACGAAAAAGCTCGATAAAGGTCTTGAAATAAAGGTAGCTGACAATGGTAACGGTATCCCCAAAAAAGTATTGGAAAAAATATTTCAACCTTTTTTCACCACCAAACCTACCGGACAGGGAACTGGTTTGGGGCTGTCACTGAGCTATGATATAGTCACGGCACATGGGGGAGAATTAAAGGTTGACACTAAGGAAGGGGAAGGGACCACGTTTGTGATACTATTAAAAACCTAAGGTAAAAATGGATAAAGAAAATTCTATTATTCGGATGTATTCTCGATCAACAGTTGCTGTTGTCATGGTTTTTTTAATGAGCCATAGTTCGGTTTTTAGCCAGGATCTTGAGATTCGAAATGTCCACTTCGAAAGAGGTCGAAGTCTTTCAATGATCACTGATATGGATCAAGATGATTTTGGGTATTTATGGTTTTCTACCCATGAGAATGGACTTCTTAGATATGATGGTAAGACGCTTGAAAGAATTCCTTTTGAGAATACGCAGCTCGGGAGCATGAGTATGGAAACCATCCTTGTCGATAGAGCTGGATTAATTTGGGTTGGAGACTTTAATAAAGGTCTTTATAATATAAACCCCATAACGAGAGAACAGGCTGAGTTTTCTCATTCTGAAGAGGATCAGAACAGTATCTCAGACGATGGTGTCAGAACCATTTTTGAGGATTCAAAAGGAACTTTTTGGGTGGGGACTGCCAAGGGCTTAGACACCTTGGACCGCAATACGGGGAAGTTTTATAGTGTGAAAAACACTAAAGATTCAAAAATCAGACTTCATGAAGAGCAAATAAGAACCATTGTGGAAGATAAGAATGGAATTATCTGGGTGGGATGCGGTAGCGCAACAGATAATCCTGTGCAAGAAGGAGGTCTTGGAGGCTTGTATAGAATCGATAAGAAATCAAAAGAAATAATTAAGTATGAAGCTTCCCGGGATGATCCAAATGCCTTAATAAACCCCAATGTCAGGGCTGTTTTTGAAGATAGCAGAGGTGTGTTTTGGGTAGGTACTGCCGGAGATGGACTGCATACCATGGATCGAAGTACAGGAAAGTTTACAAGATATCTCTTTGATCAAAAGAACCCTTCGAAACTGAGTCGTCCAAACTATGATCCTGAAGAAATTGTTGATCATATTACATTTATTAATGAAGATTCCCAAGGCTTTATTTGGATAGGAACTTTATTAGGAGGACTTAACAGGTATGATCCAAGAAGCGAGGAAGTAACCTATTTTGGCACAGAAGGAACTGGTGACAAGAAAGTGATCAGAAATGATCATTGGGCTTGCTTAAAAACAGAAGATGGGAGTTTATGGATTTCAGACGCCTGGGTCAATGAGGGTACTGCTGATCAGCGATTACTTGTGGTCAATTCCGAATCAAACAACAAGAGTTTTTATAATTCTTTGGAAAGTTGGGTTATTGGATTCGCCGAAGATAATGAAGGTACTTTATGGTTAGGAACCTCTAATGGGATTTTTCGTCGAAATGTTGATGGTACACATACCAATTTTCAGATTGATAATCCGGAATCTGAACAAGGATTAAATACAATTTATGAGATAAAAGATGGGCAGGACGAATTATTCTGCTTGAGTAGTGCAAAAAAAGTATACAAGTTTGACAAGAAAAGTCATCAGTTTGAAGAAATTTTAAGTGGACACGATTGGTATGATGACTTACTACTGGATGATGGCGGCGTTTTGTGGATTACATGCTCAGCTGGCTTATTGGCCTATGATACAAAAAATCAAAAAGTATTAAACGTTTATAACGAGTTAAATGGACTTGAAATTTCTTCTTTCTTCACAAACAAAATGATTGAAGATTCTGAGGTTATTTGGATACCTTGTAATAAAGGAATTCTGAAATTTGATAAAAAGACCCCACATCTGGAACTTTTTGACTATTTCGAATTCGTCACACAAATCGAATTTGATGCCTCTGGGGTACTGTATGGATCCTCGGCGCATAGCCTATTTAGATTTGATACAAAAGATGGGTCTTTTGTTCAAATGAAGGATTCGTTTCATTTGATTGAACGTGAAGGATATCCTAATGGTCCAATGACAATTTCTGAAAATGGCCATGTTTGGCTGGCTAAGAATAATGCCATAGTTAAATATGATCCTCAGACAGGAAATGCGTTTTTGGTAGGTCCTAGTTGGATAAATGAAGGTTATACACTAGTAGATAGAATGTTGTATCGAACAAAGGACAATATGTTTTTGATTGGTACCAATGACGGTTATTACCTCATGCCGGGAGAATGGTCAACGGCAGAAGCGATTGTTCCGAGACCATTTTTAGTAAATTTAAGGGCGGGAAATAGAGTTATTTCCTTGATATCTTCGACCAATGAACATGTTGATAAGGAAATAAATCTAAAAAGCGATGAAAGCAATATTGAGATTGAATTTGGCAATATTGATTTAACTTCTTTTGATATAGAACAAAATTTGGTTTATAAATTGGATAATTATAATGATGATTGGATGATGGCTAGAAATGTTGACGAAGTAAATTTTTCTAATTTAAGTCCTGGAAACTACACTTTTAGGTTAAAAGCTTCTGATAAATATGGTAAGATGTCTGAAGTCAGTCAGTCTTTTACAATTAATGCTCCCTGGTACAAAACATTATGGGCCTACACGATTTTTGCCTTATGTATTTTAGTCTTGATTTTTGCTTTTGATCGTTTTATGAGACGAAAATTGATTCTGAAAGAAAGAAAAAGGTCCTTGGAAAAAGAGCTCTTTCAAGCCAAAGAAATTAAAAAGGCCTATACAGAACTCAAAGCCACCCAGTCTCAACTCATTCAATCTGAAAAAATGGCATCCTTGGGAGAGCTCACCGCAGGTATTGCTCATGAGATTCAAAACCCTTTGAATTTTGTAAAGAATTTTTCTGAGGTAAGTACTGAATTAATAGATGAGATGATCGATGACCTAAAATCAGGAAAACAAGAAGCTGCAGCACAGTTGGCCTCAGAAATTAAAGAGAATCAAGAGCGTATCAATCATCATGGCAAACGAGCAGGTTCCATCGTTAGAGGGATGTTGCAGCATAGCAGAACAAGTTCTGGAGAATTGGTTGAAACCGATATCAATATTTTATGTGATGAATACCTGCGTTTATCCTATCACGGTTTGAGAGCCAAAGACAAATCATTTAATGCAGATCTGCAGACTGACTTAGCCAAAGACCTACCAAGGGTGAAGGTAGTTCCTCAAGATTTGGGAAGGGTCTTGCTTAATTTGATCAACAATGCATTTTATGCGGTTAAAGAAAAGAGTGAATCGGGAATTGACCATTTTAAACCGTTTGTTGAAGTCAGTACGAAACTCCTGAAAAACATGGTGGAAATAAAAGTGGTTGATAACGGTAATGGAGTGCCTACAGAGGTGAAGGAGAAGATATTTCAACCCTTTTTTACCACAAAGCCCAGTGGTAAAGGGACGGGCCTCGGTTTGAGTTTAAGTTACGATATTGTAAAGGCCCATGGGGGAGCGTTGATATTAGAAACCAAAGAAGGAAAAGGAAGTGAATTTATAATCAAATTGCCTGTTTAGATGATGAGTTTAAGAAATATAATAATCATTTGTTTCATTAGTACATTGAGCCTGCTAAACCTTAACGCGCAAGATGATCGTTTGATCGATCAGCAAAGGATTGATAGTATTGATTTGCTGATTAAAAATATAGATGATAACAATAGTGAAAAGGTGCGTCTCTTGAATGAATACGCGAGAATGAACATTTTCAATCTTGATCTTATCAAGGGTTTTGAAGCGGCTTCTGAGGCAAAGAGAATCTCCGAAGAAATTGGTTTTAAGGAAGGTGAGATTTTATACCACAAAACGCTTGCAACATTCTTTTCATCGGGTGATATGTACACATATCACATTGAAAAAGCAAGATTGTTAACGAGCGAATTGGATGATAAAATGGTATTTGTGTTGCCTGAGATACATGAAGGGTATCCACCGCAGGTACTAAATGAATCTCTAATTCAAGAGCTGCTATTGACAATTGATTATTTTAAAGACCATGAAAACAAAGAAATACTGATCTGCTTGAATGATCCTATTGCCTGGTATTATTTTGAAAGAAAAGAGATTAAAAAAACAACAAATATTTTTCACCAGGCGATTTCTTTTTATAAAGAAAAGGGAGAATTATATCCTGTTTTTTTGCATAATTCGTATTTGATATTTATTGCCAGCCAGGTAGAGGATACTGAAGAGGTGTCAAGATTGAATGAGGAAATGAAAAATTTGGTTACTTCTATTAAAAATCAGAAAACAATTGGATTGCTGAATTTTCAATTGGCTAATTATTACAGAAACAATGGGGACAATGCCCATGCCGTTGAAAATTATTTACAGAGTGTTGATTTTTTTAAATCAAATAATGGGTATTCGATGCTTGCCAATGTGTATTATGAAATGAGTAACCTCTATGCAAATCTGGAAATGTTTGACAAGAGAGCAGAAGCCATGGAGAACAGGGTGGTTCTTATAGAAGAGAATAATCTCTCGGAAGATATGTTTAACATTTATAATCAGGCTCTATGGGCTATGTATGACGCCCAGCGATATGAAAAGGCAAAATATTATAATGAACGTCGACGAGAACTGGCCAATCCTGAGAGTATGGATCAATACCTGGCAGATAATTATAGTCTGGAGGGGCATATATTGATGGATTCGGGTCAATACCAGGAAGCCATTAAAATGCTGGAGAAAGCATTCGACATATCTTTAAGATTGAATCGCGTTTGGAGTGATGAATGGGAGGCATATCGCATTGGATACTGCTATTATCAATTAAAGGAATATGATAAAAGTTTGGAGTATGCTGAATGGAGCAAAAAACTGTTAGACGTTGGAAATCAGAGGTTGAGGAAAAAGCTCAGTTTATTGTTTGCCGAAATTTATGAGGCACGGGGAAATGATAAACAGGCCTTTGAATATTTAAAAACGTATAAGGATATGATCAAAGAGTCTGAAGATATGAATGTTGCTAACATTGTCATGCAGGCTCAGATTACTTCTTTACTTGAAGAGAATAAAAAAGAGATTGAAATACTCGAAAAGGAGCAGTTATTAACAGAACAACAAAACAAAAACCAGAGGCTATGGATCATCTCCATCGCTGGAGCTCTTTTATCGGCACTGGTGGTAAGTTTGATTCTCTACAGGAATAATAAGAGCAGAAAGAAGGCGAATGATATTCTTTTTCAACAGAAAGAAAAGGTGCAGCAGACCTTGGCAGAACTAAAAAGTACGCAGTCTCAACTTATCCAATCTGAAAAAATGGCCTCCTTGGGAGAGCTCACCGCGGGTATTGCTCATGAGATACAAAACCCTTTGAATTTTGTAAAGAATTTTTCTGAGGTGAGTACTGAATTGATAGATGAGATGATTGACGATCTAAAATCAGGAAAACAAGAAGCTGCGGCACAGTTGGCCTCAGAAATCAAGGAGAATCAAGAGCGCATCAATCATCATGGCAAACGAGCAGGTTCCATCGTTAGAGGGATGTTGCAGCATAGTAGAATAAGTTCTGGAGAATTGGTTGAAACTGATATCAACAATCTATGCGATGAGTACCTGCGTTTATCCTATCACGGTTTGAGAGCCAAAGACAAATCATTTAATGCAGATCTGCAGACTGACTTGGCCAAAGGCCTACCAAAGGTGAAGGTAGTTCCTCAAGATTTGGGAAGGGTCTTACTTAATTTGATCAACAATGCATTTTATGCGGTTAAAGAAAAGAGTGAATCGGGAATTGACCATTTTAAACCTGTTGTTGCAGTCAGTACGAAACTCCTGAAAAACATGGTGGAAATAAAAGTGGTTGATAACGGAAATGGGGTACCTGCGGAGGTGCAGGAGAAGATATTTCAACCTTTTTTTACCACAAAACCCAGTGGGAAGGGAACGGGACTTGGTCTGTCGCTAAGCTATGACATCATCAAGGCTCATGGTGGTAACCTAAGGGTCGAGTCACATAAAGGACAAGGAGCTCAATTCATTATTGAAATCCTTCTTAATTCTTAATCAGTTTAATGAATTTATGAAAATGGAAGATTTTGTATCTTTAGTTGATTATTGATGAACCTTACAAACTCTACACAATGTCAAAGCTGTTATCTTTCTTTATTTTTTTATTTGTTTTTCATGCCTCTTTCAGTCAGTCAGAAGTTTATGAATTAAGAACCTATGAAATAGATTTTTTTAAACCTGAACAGGTCTTACATGATTATTTTCAAAAAGCGCTTATTCCTGCCTTGAACAGGCAAGGAATTGAGCATGTTGGCGTTTTTGAAGAACAAGGGCAGGTCTTGCCAAAAAAAATATACATGCTGATCACCTATGATAGTATGAAAGCTTTTTCAGATCGTGATGCTGTTTTGAATAAGGATGAAGCTTATGCAAAGGATGCAGCTGCCTATATGAAGGCCAGCACAGAGGAAATTCCATTTAAAAGAATGTCTAGTTCATTGATCAGGGCTTCAACTGTTTTTACAAACCTGGTAAAACCTGCTGATGATTCGGGTGTTTTTGAATTACGTATTTATGAGGCATATAGTGAAGATGCCCTCCGTAGAAAAGTCAAAATGTTCAATGATCACGAGTTTCAAATTTTCGAAGATGTTGACTTACCTATGGTGTTTTTTGGAGAAAACATTTCTGGTGATCAAATGCCTTGTTTGACATATATGCTGGCCTTTAAAGACATGGAGGCTCATAAAAAAGCCTGGTCTCAATTTGGCCCACATCCTGAATGGCAGCGAATTATAAAGTTAGAAGAATATGCCAATACCGTGAGTCTTATCACAAGGGTCTTTTTAAAACCAGTGGATTATTCTCAATTATAAGTATTTGCTGATTAATCGTTCAAAACAAATTCTAAAGCCTTGATCAATTG
>CAYQPI010000134.1:0-32863 GCA_964419405.1 uncultured Flavobacteriaceae bacterium | reverse complement strand
AGAAAACGTTAAACATGATTACATATTCAGTAGCGCAAGTCGAGGCTTTAACCGGAATAAAGGCACATACCTTAAGGATTTGGGAGCGTCGTTATGATTTTTTAGATCCGATGCGAACAGCAACCAATATTAGGTATTATTCAGATGCTCAATTAAAACAGCTTCTTAATTTCGGAATCCTTGTTCGAAACGGATATCGAATCTCCAAGTTAAATAAGATGTCTGATGAGCAGATATATGAGGAGGTGACTAAGGTTTTGGCTGATCCGACCTCTGAGTCGAGCGATGAGATGAAGGGTTTGACTCTTAGTATGCTTGAGATGAACGAGGAGGATTTTGATAATATTTTTGAGCGACAGGTGATTAGGAAAGGATTTCTGAGGACAATAACAGAGTCGATTTATCCTTTTCTACAATATGTAGGGGTTTTGTGGACGACGAATAAGGCAATGGTAGCTCAGGAGCATTATATTTCAAACTTAATTCGTCAAAAGTTAATTGCTGCCATAGAGCGCTTATCTATTCCTCAGAAAGGGGCACCTTCTCTTGTTTTGTTTCTGTTAGAGGGGGAGGAGCATGAAATAGGATTGTTGCTTGCTAGTTTTGTTGCAAAGGAAATGGGTTTTAAGGTGTATTACCTTGGGCAGGGTGTTCCTATTGTTAATATTAGAAAGGTGATAGAGATTGCCGAGCCGAGTATAATGATGACTATGTTTGTGACTCCAAAGGTGCTTAAGGTTAACGGTTTTGTGCAAGAGCTTATGGAGGGCAATGAGGTTCCTTTTGTCGTTAGTGGAAGTGCAGAAAATTTAGAGGCTTTAGAGGATGCAGATCGATTGCTGAAAGTTTCTTCCCCATTAGAGTTTCAGGATCATTTAGTTCGAATTAAGGATCAGGCTTAGCGTGTTTTGGGCGGTGCGTTTCTTGCTGCTGTGTAAACGGTTTTTTTTATCAATTTGATTTTATTAGGTTTGGTTTAAAAGGTAGGCTTTAGAGTTAATTACCTTTTTATTTCATGCAGGATTGTTTGTAATTAACTCGAATCCAGGAGGTTTGTTTATGATAAATTCTTAAAATTTCAAGTATATTTATACAAAATAAAACTTAGACAAAAAATGTATATATATAGTGACAAAAAGTTAGACAAATTATGTGTTTTTTGTTTAAAATCTATTATTTTTGACGTATGAAGAAAAAAATTGCTGTTATCGGTTCGGGTTTTGCCTCTGTTTCGGCGGCCTCTTATTTAGCCCATTCTGGTTATGAGGTAGATGTCTTTGAAAAGAATGAGCAATTAGGAGGGAGGGCCCGTCAATTTGTTAGTCAAGGCTTTAAATTTGATATGGGTCCGACGTGGTACTGGATGCCTGATGTATTTGAAAGGTATTTTCAGGATTTTAATAAAAAACCATCAGACTATTACCAGTTACAACGTTTAGGACCTGCCTATAGGGTGTTTTTCGGTGAGCATGATTATATTGATGTTTCGGATAAGCTTGATAAGATTAAAGATACCTTTGAAGAAATAGAGCCCGGAGCATCTAAGGCTTTAGATCAGTTTTTGGCAAAGGCTGAAAAGAATTACGAAGTGGCGATCAAAGATTTGGTTTACAAGCCAGGCCTGAGTCCCTTTGAATTGGTTTCAAAGGATACCATAATGGAGGTTCCTCAATTTATTTCAACCATACACGATGTGGCAAAGAAAAAATTTAAAAGCCAACGATTGAGGCAGATCATTGAGTTTCCGGTATTATTTCTTGGTGCCAAGCCCTCCATGACTCCGGCTTTTTACAGTTTTATGAATTATGCAGATCTCAATTTGGGTACCTGGTATCCGAAGGGAGGAATGAAATCTGTCATTGATGGTATGATCACCTTGGCAGAAGAACTTGGAGTGCGGTTTCATACCAAAGCCAATGTTTCGAAAATTCTTACAAATGAGCAAGATGAGGTCTATGGAATGTATGTGAATGAGGAAGAGGTTCCTGTGAACTTATTGGTTTCTGGTGCAGATTATGCCCATACTGAAAGTCTGTTACCCAGGAAGAACAGAATGTATAGTGAGGCTTATTGGGATAAGAAAGTGATGGCACCTTCTTCTTTGCTATTCTACGTGGCTTTAGATAAAAAAGTGAAAAATGTCTTGCATCATACCTTATTTTTTGACGTTTCTTTTGATGCACATGCGGCTGCCATCTATGATGAACCCGCCTGGCCAGAGAAGCCTTTGTTCTATGCAAGTTTTCCTAGTATGACAGACGACTCTGTTGCTCCAGCAGGTAAAGAAGCTGCTATTTTTCTGATTCCTTTGGCGCCAGATTTAGAAGATACTCATGAACTTAGAGACGAATATTTTGATATTATTATGGGCCGCCTTGAAAAATTAACAGGGCAAAATATCAGACAAAACATTATATTTAAAGAATCGTATTGTGTTCAGGACTTTAAGGATGACTATAATTCCTTTAAAGGAAATGCATATGGAATGGCGAATACATTGATGCAGACCGCATTTTTGAGGCCTAAATTAAAAAGTAAAAAAATTAAAAACCTATATTTCACGGGACAACTGACGGTGCCAGGGCCGGGTGTCCCGCCATCATTGATCTCAGGAAAATTAGTTGCTGATCTATTAAAAAAGGACTACTAACATGAAAGAATTATTTGACAATTTATCTTATCGTTGCTCGCAAAGGGTGACCACGATGTATAGCACTTCATTTTCACTTGCTGTAAAAATGTTGTCACCCAAGATACAAAAGGATATTTATGCTATTTATGGTTTCGTGCGTTTCGCAGATGAAATTGTTGATTCATTTCATGACTATAATAAAAAGGAGCTCTTGGATGAATTTGAAAAGGATCTTTATAATGCTATAGAAAGAGGCATCAGTTTAAACCCCATTTTGAACGCTTTTCAGCATGTGGTGCATCAGTATAGTATTGATCTTGATCTGATAGATCACTTTATGAAAAGTATGAGGGCAGACCTTGATAAACAGGAATATAACAGCATTAAAGAATATGAGGAGTATATTTACGGCTCGGCTGATGTCGTTGGTTTAATGTGTTTAAAAGTTTTTGTTCAAGGAGATCAGCAGAAATTTGATGAATTAAAGGAGCCAGCCATGAAATTGGGTAGTGCCTTTCAAAAAGTAAATTTTTTAAGAGATCTTAAAGATGATACAGAGAATTTAGAACGTTCTTATTTTCCGCATATTAAAGGAAGTGTCATTGAGGGAGATGTAAAGGATAAGATTATTGCTGAAATTAATCAGGACTTTGAAGATGCATATATAGGTATTAAACAATTGCCTATAGAGGGAAAGTTTGGTGTTTATACAGCCTATGTGTATTATAAACGATTGTTGAGAAAACTAAATAGAACTGAGGCCAGTGAGATTCAGGAAAAAAGAATAAGAATCAGCAATCCAATGAAAATGTTCCTTTTGACCAAATCTTTTGTCAATTACAAGCTTAATTTGCTTTGACAAGAAAAAAAATCATATTAATTTTATTCGCGCTAAGCTTTATGTCATATACTCAGGATGCTGATTTGCTAGAAGCAATCAGATCTGATTTCCAGAGGATAGAAAGTGAGGAAGATATTGAGAAGATATTGGCCTATAAAATAGATGGTTTAGCAAAAAATGAATATGAAATAATTAATGCATATCAGGCTGCCGGAACATGTATGATGGCCAATTATGTCTTTGGTCCAAAGTCAAAATTGGATTATTTTAAACAAGGTAAAGGTGAATTAGAGGAATTAATTTTGTCTAACAAAGATGTTGAAAAAGTCTACCTTAGATTGTTGATTCAATTGAATATTCCAAAGTTTCTAAATTACCATGCTGATATAGAAAATGATATTCTGTTTTTACAAGAGCATATGGCGAGTTCGTCTCTTGATCCTTCTTTAAAAGAAACCATGATCGAGAACCTCTTGAGTGTGGCTAAGAAACAAGATGTAAAAGATGCCTTGGTAGAAATTGAAGTAGAAGAGAGGCCTAATTAAAATGTAGAAAAATGATTTTGTTTATTACGATATTGATTACAGCGATACTCATGGAAGGTGTCGCCTGGGCTATGCATAAATACGTTATGCACGGCTTGTTCTGGAATTTACATGAAGACCATCACGTACGTGATAACCACGATTCTTTTTTCGAATTAAATGACTCTTTTTTTGTGTTTTTCGCTATTATTTCGATTACGGCATTTGCATTATGGTCGATTTTTGGCTGGCAGATTAGTTTGGGTATCGGAGTTGGTGTTTTTATTTATGGAGTAATTTATTTTGTTATTCACGATCTTTTTATTCATCAGAGGATTAAAATCTGGAGAAACACCAAGAATCGATATCTTTTAGCTTTGAGAAGAGCGCATAAAATTCATCATAAGCATTTGGGAAAACACGACGGAGAATGTTTTGGCATGTTATGGGTGCCTATGAAATATTATAAAGGAAATTACTAGGTGATGTCTCTGTACCTCTGGTTAGATCTTCTTTCTTTATCGGTTCCTTTTCTGGTTTCCTTTCATCCAAGAATTGCTTTATACAAAGATTGGAAGGCCTTGTTTCTGGCCTTAATTATTACGATGTTCCCCTTTATCATTTGGGACGTGTATTTTACCATTCAGGGTTATTGGGGTTTTAATCCCGAATACCTGACGGGTATGCATTTATGGTATTTGCCCCTAGAAGAATGGTTGTTTTTTATATGTATTCCTTATGCCTGTGTTTTTACCCATATATCAATTTTAGAAATCAATCCGAAATTGGAATATTCAGAAAAGACGACAAAGATCATTTCGGGAATTTTGATCATTTTATTTACGGTTGTATTACTACTGAATTATGGTAAAGCCTATACTGCAGTGGATATGATTTTTGCCATTTTTGTTTTAGGACTGGTGGTTAAGTTTGATTCAGAATTACTCAGATCTTTTTATATCACATTTCTTTTTATGTTGATTCCGTTTTTTATTGTCAATGGTGTGTTGACAGGTACGGGTATCGAAGGGAATATTGTTTGGTATAATGATTTGCAGAATCTCGGGGTCAGAATGGGAACCATACCTGTGGAGGATACGGTATATGCCTTCTCCATGATTCTTTTAAATTTGTTCTTGTTTCGCAGGTTTAAACGAAACTAACACCGGTCGCATTTGATATTTATAAATATTTTCTGAGGTGTTGATGTAAAATGCCAACCTCTTCGAATGAGCTTCCGTAAACCGAAAAGCCCAATGCTTCATAAAAAGGGGTAACAGTGGCTCTGGAGTGTATGGTTATTTCAGACAGCTTGTTTTTTTTGGCAAAATCCAGCAATTTCATAACCAATTTTTTCCCAATTCCTTTTCCTTGCCATGAGCTGTCTACTGCCATTTGCATGAGCTGGGCCCTGGTGGCCTGCTCGTTTAATGGTGCTAGCAGTACACAACCAACTACTCGATCATCTGAAAGGGCGACAAAGTGCCAAGAAATCGAATCGTGTTTTTCCCATCCATAATCGGGTATGCCAATAGGACGCAGTAATATCTTATTTCGGAGTTCTCTTTCCTCTTGATAAAGAGGATGCTGTGTATTGATTTTAATAATTGTAAGCATCTGTTTTGTGAAAGATTCAGTCTATGTTAAGCGCACCATTTCACCCAGTATTTTTATATTTTCATTCATGCTGTTCTCCTGAGCGTTTTTCGCATACATGAGATCAAGCCTGTCTTGATATCTTTCTGTAATTCTATGCCTAACCATTTTTAGGGTTGAGTTGATCAATTGATTTTCTTCAGAAAACTCTTCTGAGATCACCTGGAAATTGGAAGGAATCCATTTGCCTGGGAATTTATCTTTGAACTCTACCTGCTTTTCAAATTTCAGTATTTCTAGTTTCAGGGCTTTGTTCAGCGCTTCATAGCTTTTAATCTTTTGATTATCGATCAAATCTTCTACTGCCTTTTTGTTTAAAGTTACCAGGGCACTGGTGAATTTTTGATGGTCGTTATAGATCATGATCTGCTGTATACAGTTCGAACTGTTGACGATGGCTTCTTCAATTTCTTCAGGAGAATATTTTTCACCGTCTTCAGATATGAGTAAGGCTTTTTCTCTTCCCACCACAACCAGAAAATTATCTTCGTCCATAAAACCTAAATCACCTGTATGAAGCCATCCATTCTTAATGGTTTCGGCAGTAGCGCTATCATTTTTATAATATCCTTTCATGACATTATCACCTTTGATCACGATTTCTCCTTTTTGTCCTCTCGAGACTTCCTTGCCATTATCGTCGCAAATTTTACATTCTATGCCTTCCAAAACCTTTCCTGAGGTTCCCATTTTGTGATTAAAGGGTGTGTTGGTAGAAATGATAGGAGTAGCTTCGGTCAAACCATAGCCTTGATATACCGGAATTCCTATCGCTTTGTAGAACTGTTGTTGTTTGATGTCCAACAAGGCTCCACCGCCCACAAAAAACTCAATTTTAGGGCCAAATATCTTTCTTAATTTACTGAATATCAATTTTTCAGCGATAATCATATTAAGAAAGGTTGTGGCCTGTACCATGGCACCTGGTTTGGTAAACCCGTCACCATTTCTTTGAATTGCCGCTGCCACCCCTCTGTTAAAAATTCCTTCGATGAATCCTCCTTTGGCTTTGATCCCATCTTTAAATTTTTGAATAAAATTACTGGTAAGTGCCGGCACCGTTAATAGAAAATTCGATTCGGCCTCAATAAGGTTTGCAGGAATATTCTTGAGCGCGTTGACGCCACCACCTCTGGCATCCACAAAATGAAGCGACAAGCCCTTTACAAGTGCTGTGTAAATACCAACAGTATGCGCAAAAGAATGATCTGTAGGTAATATGAGCAGGGTTGAAATCTTTTCTTTTATCTGAAAGGTGGCCACCGCCGCATGGCTGTTTGAATAGTAATTTAAATGGGTCAACATGATCCCTTTGGGATTGCCGGTCGTTCCTGAAGTGTATGAAATAGTAACCACTTTGTCTTCCCTGGTCGACTCTTCAATACCCTTTAACAGATCCTCGTTTTTTGCAATACCTGCAGCTCCTTTTTGATAGAGATCCTCAATAAAAATCAGATCTTTTTCGTCAAAGCCATATTTCTCACATTGACTGCTTATTTTTTTTGAAGGTGAATCCAGTAAAATTAAACGCAGTGATTTATGTTGATATTTGTTCCACTGGCTGATCACTTTTTCCAGGGTGTTCTCTGATATTATGAATAAACTGGCATCTGAATGGTTGACCCTGAAGGGTACTTCTTCAGGCAGAAGTTTAATGGAAAGAGGGACTGATATGGCCCCGGCATAAAGAGCTGCAAATTCAGCAATGATCCAATCGCTTTTAGCTTCAGATAAAATGGCAATTTTATCGTCTGTTTTAATGCCCAAATCGATAAAGGAAGAAGCCAGGTGTCGGGCTTTGAACTTTGCCTGACTAAATGAAGTTCTCAACCAGCCTTCATCGCCTTTAGTGCTTAAATAAGGATCATTTTTATAGGTTTCGGCTGCTCGATCGAGCATGGAAAAAACAGTTCTTTGATTCATAGATAGTAATTGTGATGCTAAAATACTTTTTTTTGGGAAATTGTCGATCTTCATGAATTGATTAACTTTGATAGAACATTTTCAATTTTAATCCAAATGCATATAACTTCGCAGCAGGCTCTTGAGAATTTAAAGGAATCATCTCGAGAATTTTTAAACCTATTCAAGCATGGTTCTTTACAGGTGGAAGTTTACAAGCCCGATAAGATCGATAAGCAAAGCCCGCATAGCAGGGATGAAATCTATGTAGTCATTTCTGGAAGCGGAACCTTTTTAAATGGAGAGGAGCTCTGTGAATTCAAAGCGGGAGATTTTTTGTTTGTTAAGGCCGGAGTGACGCATCGTTTTATTAATTTTACGTCAGATTTTTCTACCTGGGTGTTTTTCTATGGACCAGAAGGAGGTGAATCGAATAAAACATAAAACCATGACGATACCAAAGTTTTTATTAGGAGATAATACAGATCATCCGGATGATATTTTTATCATGCATACTGAATACCCTCAGTTTATTATTAACCTACTCAATGACAACATTGAATGGATGGATGAGTTGCGCGGAGATGAAACAGAAATTGCGAATGAGATTTCACGATTGATAGAAGATGCAACAGAATTTTATGATAGAGAAATGGAACGCTATACAGAAGATTAAAGCCTCTTATTTCTTTGCTTTTTTTACCAATTCAATTTGTGAAATATCAGTTTTGGCAGTAAATAAACCATAATTGATGGTGGCAGTATTTCTTTCTATTTTTTCTATAGTACCTTTGGCATTCCCGTCTACCAGGCGAACAGTATCATTGACCTTGAATTGATAATCTTTTATGTAAAGGGCTTTTTCTCGTTGAATAATTTCTTTTTCCTCTCTTACCTTTTTTACTTCGGGAAGTACTTCTTTCTCAATTTTCTTTAAAGCTTTTTCCTTGAGCAACTGTCGCTCTTTCAATTCTTTGTTGATCCTTGTTCGTTCTCTTTTTGATAGAGGTTTTTCTTTTTGATCGTTTTTTTTATTCAATTCAATACGAAGCTTGTTCTTTTTTTGCTGCTCAAATTTGGTCTGTTCAATTAAGGACCATTTTGTAAAACTTTCTCTGAGTTCTTTTTTGTTTTTGGTTTGGAAAAATCGATTCAGTATTTCGTTTGTTTTTCTTCCAAATGACAGCATTTTTTGATTGTTGTCATAGAGATCCTGAAAGCTTTCAATCTTCTCCTGAATTTTTTGTTGCTGGTCGATCAATTTCTCAGAACCAGCTTTTGCCAGTGCTTGTTCCCTGACCAGACCATCTGCCTTTTTCTGCAATTCATTTCTTTCTTTTTGCAATTTGGCGATGGTTTTGTCGAGCCGTATTTTTTCTCTTTCAACTTTTTTCTTGGCCCGATTGATCAAACGAAAAGGGATCCCAATTTTTTGGGCGACCTCAAATGTAAACGAACTACCCGCCTGACCTGTATGCAATTTGAACAAGGGCTCTAAGGTGGCCTGGTCAAACTGCATGTTGGCATTGGTTACATTTTCTAATTCACTAGCCAGTACTTTTAGGTTGGAGTAATGTGTTGTAATGATTCCATAGGCTCCTTTTTCATAAAATTCTTCGAGGAAGACCTCGGCCAGGGCACCACCTAATTCAGGGTCACTACCGGTTCCGAATTCATCAATTAAAAACAAGGTATTGTCATTGCACCTTTTAAGAAAATTACGCATGTTCTTTAAGCGATAACTATAGGTGCTGAGCTGATTCTCAATAGACTGATTGTCTCCGATATCTGTCAATACTTTGTCGAAAATACTAATCTCACTGCGTTCATGCACTGGGATCAGGATACCGCTTTGGATCATGACCTGAAGCAGCCCAATTGTTTTCAGTGTAATACTTTTTCCACCGGCATTAGGTCCTGAAATGACAATGATCTGCTGTGACGCATTTAATTCAAGTGTTTGTGGAATCGTGTGAAGCCCTTTTTGATTGTTTTCCATCCATAAAATAGGATGGTAGGCATTCTTTAAAAAAATCTTTTTTTCTCTGACAATTTTCGGCAAGCAGGCATCAATAAGCTTCGCATATTTAGCCCTTGCTCCGATGCTGTCAAGATGGGTCAAATAGTCTTGATAGGTACTGAGCAATGGAGCGTAGACCCGAAGCTCATTGGTTAGGGTTTTTAGTATTTTGACTATTTCCTCCTGTTCTTCATACTTAATATTTTGCAATTCCCGAGATAATTGAAGTGTTGCTTCAGGGGCGATATAAACAATGCTTCCCGTTTTTGAATTTCCCATGATGGCACCGTTGACCTTGCGACGATACATGGCTTGAACAGCCAGTACGCGTTGATTGTCTATGACCGTCTCTCTGATGTCGTCAAGATAGCCTAAGGCGGCATAGCCAGCCATGGCTTTGTTAAAGCTACCGCCCAATTGACCTCTTATTTTATTGATTTCTTTACGAATCTGTTTCAGCGACGGTGACGCATTGTCTACAACTTCGCCGAAAGGAGAAATAAGGCTTTGTATTTTTTTACCGATCGATTTGTTCAGTTCAATATGTTCAGATTGTTCGAATAAATTCGGGTAGTAGTCCTTGAATTTTTTGTAAAAAAGAAGCAGGTTATTGATGTTTTCAGAAATACTGGCAATTTTTATAAAAGCGGGTCCTTCTAAAAAACTATCCTCAATATGAAGCAATGCTATTTCTTTCGATATTTCGTCGAAATAATGGGATGGGATTCGATTCTCGTTTTCAAAAGATGACAAATATTCATTGACCTGCTTCAATTCAGACTTTAGTTCCAGCGTCCTGGGAATCGGCCGGATTGATCTGACCTTTTCGCGTCCCAGGTCTGAGATACAATTGTCAGCGATGCTTTCTAAAATGGTCGAAAACTCAAGGTCGTTTAAGGTTTTGTCTGTTATTTTATGTGCCAATGTCTTAAATTTGTCATGGCAAAAATAACCAAATTTATACTATGAACGTAGATATTTCGAATAGTTGGAATACAAAATTAAGCGATGAATTTGAAAAGGAATATTTCCAGACATTGAAGACTTTTGTAGGAAATGAATATGAGCAGCATCAATGCTATCCGGAAGCAGAGCAAATTTTTGCAGCCTTTGAACACTGTGATTTTGAACAGGTCAAAGTTATTATCATTGGTCAGGATCCGTATCATGGTGAGGGTCAGGCAAACGGTCTGTGTTTCTCGGTTAAAGAGCATATAAAACATCCTCCTTCACTGGTCAATATTTTTAAAGAATTGGAAGCGGATCTAGGAAAGCCATATCCAAAAAGTGGAGATCTATCCGCCTGGTCATCTCAAGGGGTATTATTGCTCAATGCAACTTTAACAGTGAGATCGGGAGAGGCAGGTTCTCATCAAAAGAAGGGATGGGAAAAATTTACAGATGCGGTTATTCAATTGTTGTCTGAAAAAAAGGAGCATCTCGTCTTCCTGTTATGGGGTGGATATGCCCAAAAAAAAGGAAAAAGAATCAATGCACAAAGGCATCAGGTTTTGAGCTCCGGACATCCTTCTCCTTTAAGTGCGAATAGAGGGTATTGGTTTGGAAACAGGCACTTTAGTCTAACAAATGACTATTTGTCAAAACATGGGCTTGGAGAAATAGATTGGTAGCTAAGGTCATTATTTTCCTTCCAGTTTTTTAAATATGAACTCCACAAAATAGGCTGTCACGAATAGTAGCAATACGATATAAACACCAAGTCTGTTACTGCTGTACTGTTGCCAAAACAGGGTTGCAAGGGCTGTCAAACAAAGGGCAAAGCCGAGGGATGAAACCCATTTACTTGAATTCGTTTGCTTTGCAAGTTTGAAATTGGCCAGATTGACAAGAGCAAAAATCCACAAAAACCCTGCGCTCCCAGCCGTTGAAATGCTTTCTAAGTTTAAGGTGTTTGCAATGACTAATGTCAAAAGTGCGGTGAGCAAAAGACCAATTGGCTGGTTCCAGTAGATTTTGGTAAACTCATGAGGTAATTCATCTTCTTCGGCTAGTTCATAATTCACCCTGCTACCTCCGTAAAGGGTCGCATTAATAGCTGAGAAAGTTGAAATCAAAGCGGTCACGCTGATAATGGCAAATCCTACTTTTCCTAAAAAAGGCTCCGCAGCTACGGCAAGAACATATTCTTGAGCCTGAGCAATGGCATCAAATGATACTGATCCTACTGTGATTATAGCGATACAAACATATAAAACAACAACTGCTGTGGTGGAGATATAAAATGCTTTTCCGGTATTTTTGTCAGGATCTTTGAGATTGGGAATAGCATTCGCGATTAATTCAAACCCTTCATAGGCCACAAAGATCACCATGCCGCCACTCACTATTTTTAAAGGGCTTTCCCAGTGAGACGGATTCATTTGAAAGAGCTGATCGCTGGTACTTAAACCATAGGCTCCTAAAAAAATAAAGCCAATCAAAATAATGATTTTAACAAATACGGCAATTGACTCAGCGACACTGACAGCTTTGAAACTAATATAATTTAAGGCTGTAGAGAAAAGAACAATCGCCGAAAGTAAGAGATGTTTATCAATCTCATAATCACCTGTGATCTGAATCATTTTTGCTCCATATGATCCAAAAGCAGAGGCGTAGAGTGCCAGCATAATGATATAACTGAGCCATAAGAGGTTGTTCGTGCCTCCGCTAAACACATTTTTGCCAAAGCCTTGTGTAATAAAATTGACTGTACCTCCTTGTGAAGGATATGTTTTAGAGAGCTGAACATATGAATAGGAGGTGAGAAGTGCAATACAGCCCGCTATTAAAAAAGCTATAGGTGTTGCCCCTTTGCTCAATTCAACAGCCAAGCCTAAAACAGCAAATATACCCCCGCCGACCATACCTCCTATACCGATGGCAATGGCATCCTTTAGTCCAATTTCATTCTTATTTTTCATCTGTGTCTTGTAGCCACAATGTACATAGAATTATATGTACTATGAAATGAATCATAGACTCTTATTGAAAACGAAGGAAAAACAACCCGGGATTTTATTTTTCAGGGATATTTTTTAGGATTAATTGTAAAAATGTCCAGAATCGTTGCGTGGAAGAGATGCTTGCTCTTTCATCTGGAGAATGGGCACCTTTTATGGTCGGGCCAAATGAAATCATGTCCATTTCAGGATAATGAGTGCCTAAAAGACCACATTCCAGGCCAGCATGACAGGCAACTACTGCGGGTTCGCTTTTGAATAAATCCTTGTAAATTGAAGTCAACACTTTTAGAATTGGAGAGTCTCTGTTTGGGCTCCAGCCAGGATAGGAGCCTGAAAATTTTACCTGGAATCCATTTGTCTCGAAGGATTCTTTTAGCGAGTTAGCAACTTTCATTTTACTTTCTTCCACTGAAGATCTTGTCAGGGAAGCCACCTGTACTTCTCCATTTTTAACGCTTACTCTGGCTATATTGTTTGATGACTCTACTAAATCAGGAATACCAGGACTCATGCTATAAACCCCGTTTAAAGCTTGTTCCAAAGAGTTGATCAAACCAGTTTGTTCTTCTGCAGGCATACAATATGCCGGTTTGTTTATCGATGTTAATTCGCAGCGAAGCTTTGGTTCTATCTCCTTAAATTCATCAGTGATCACTGCCTTTGCGGCTTCGAATCTTTCCTGAAGCTGCTGACTGTTTTCTTCCAGGCAGGCTACAATTGTGACGCTTTCTCTGGGTATGGCATTGCGTAAACTACCACCTTCGATCTGACTTATTTTGATGAGCTCAGAACTTGATTTTAACAAGTGGTTCATTATCTTATTGGCATTGCCCAGTCCTTTGTGAATATCCATTCCTGAATGTCCTCCTTGCAAGCCTTTGACACTTAGTTTAAAACCTTTATAGCCATCAGTTAGGGTCTGTTCAGTGTATTTCATAGAAGCCGTCACATCGATGCCACCGGCACAGCCTATGTCTATTTCGTCATCTTCTTCAGTATCTAAATTAAGCAGAATGTCACCTGTCAAATAACCAGCCTCTAAACCTTGAGCACCAGTCATACCGGTTTCTTCATCTATGGTAAACAATGCTTCAATTGCTGGGTGTTTGATATCATGACTGGACAATACACTCATGATGGCAGCAACACCAAGCCCATTATCGGCACCCAGTGTGGTTCCTTCAGCCCTTACCCAGTCACCATCTACTTTCATTTTAATTCCTTCAGTAGCAAAATCAAAAACCACATCGGCATTTTTCTGATGCACCATGTCTAAATGTGATTGTAAGACCACAGATTTTCGGGATTCCATTCCGGGAGTAGCTGGTTTTCGAATGATTACATTGCTGACCGGGTCAACGATGGTTTCGAGACCTAATTTTTTACCGAACTCAACCATAAAAGCAACAATTTCTTCTTCCTTTTTTGATGCTCTTGGAACGGCATTGATATCCGCAAAATGATTCCAGATTATTTTGGGTTCCTGTGATCTAACCTCTAAGTTTTCCATATGATCTTTATAATGTGCCAAAAGGCTTTTATTTTTTTAGTCAATATCGGTGATGACCTGGTCAAGTGGTTTACGCACTTTTTTCATGTTACTCATTATATCGTCTTTAGCTCTGAATCCAACAGGTAAGAGTAAAACAGATTTTAGGTTTTGTTCCTGTAGGCTGAGCACTTCATCAAATTTTGCAGGATTGAACCCTTCCATGGGGCATGAATCAATACCTTGTTCAGCGCAAACTGTCATTAAGGTTCCTATATTGATATAAGCCTGATTGACAGAAGACCCATCTATTTGTTCTCTGGACTTGTTTTTAAAAATGGACTTTAGCTGATTGCGAAATTTGTCGATAATAGCATCATCTGTACCTCTGATACTCTTCTCTAATTCAAAATAAGAATCAACTGAATTTTCATCAATGGAAGTGTCAATGCATATGACCAATAAGTGAGAACAAGTTGTAATTTGTTGCTGAAAATAGGCATGGGGAAGTAACTTAGCCTTGAGTTCTTCTCCTTGTATTACAAGCATCTTCAAAGGTTGGAGCCCAAATGAGGTGGCAGTCAAATTGAAGGCATTTTTGAGCACCATCAATTGATCCTGACTCAATCTTTTTTCAGGATCAAATTTCTTACAGGCATATCTCCATTGAAGACTTTCGATGATATTTTTTTCTGAATTCATGCTGTACGTACTGATTTAAAGAAGTTTCATTAAAGGATCCTTCTAGGTGTTTAAGGATTGCATTTTAACCAGATTAAAATACACTCCCTTCTTTTTAAGAAGTTCATCGTTCTTGCCCTGTTCCACTATTTTCCCTTTTTGTAACACAACAATGTGATCCGCATTTTGAATGGTCGACAGTCTGTGTGCAATCACAACAGAAGTTCTGTTTTTCATCATTTTTTCTAAGGCATCCTGTACCAATTTTTCGGACTCTGTATCTAAGGCTGAAGTAGCTTCATCCAGAATCATGATGGGAGGATTTTTTAGAACAGCCCTCGCGATGCTCAGGCGTTGCTTTTGACCTCCAGATAATTTGTTTCCCCCATCTCCAATATTTGTTTCATATCCCTGGGGAAGTTCTTTGATAAATTCGTGGGCATTGGCAATAGTGGCTGCTTCGAGTATCGCTTCTTCTGATCTGTCCTCTACTCCTAAAAGAATGTTGTTTTTTACACTGTCATTAAATAGAATAGAGTCTTGAGAAACCAATCCTTGCAGATCTCTGAGAGATTTCTTACTGATGTCTTTAATGTCGATGCCGTCAATTTTTATACTGCCTTTATTGACATCATAAAACCTTGTAATGAGATTGGCAATGGTAGATTTTCCGCTACCGGATTGTCCTACAAAGGCAACAGTCTTCCCTTTTGGTATTTCCAATGAAAAATCTTGAAGGACATATTCATCTTCGTATTTGAAAGAAATATTCTGAATAGAAATGTGAGCATCAAAACTATTTTTAACCAATGCATCGCTTTTATCTTTTAAAGGAGATTCCGTATTCAAAATTTCTAAAACACGCTCGGCAGCTGCATCTCCTTTCTTGACTCCATAGACCGCTTTAGAAATAGCCTTGGCAGGTGTTAAAATATTGTATGCAAGTCCCATATAAACAATAAAAGCATCTGGAGCCAGGGTCTTATCTACGAGTACCAGAGAACCTCCATACCAAAGTAAAATGGCAATCACGGTAATTCCTAAGAACTCACTTAAAGGCGAGGCCAGATTTTTTCTGTTCAATAGTGTATTTGAAAAATGATAAAACCTCGAGGTCGAGTCGCGGAATTTTTTATTAAAATACGGTTGGGCATTAAAGCCTTTGATTACTCTTAAGCCACCTAAGGTTTCTTCGAGTATGGATAAAAACTGACCCTGTTCTTTTTGTACGTCATCAGATTGTTTTTTGAGTGATTTACCTACCAATGAAATGATGTATCCTGAAATGGGAATAAAAATAAAAACAAAGACCGTTAATTGCGGGCTCAGGGCCAACATCGCTATAATCGTAAACAGTATGGTTAAAGGCTCCCTTACGATTAATTCTAAGATGGATAAAAAAGAATGCTGAATCTCTAAAACATCGGTTGAAATTCTCGCGATCAAATCTCCCTTTCGTTTTTCTGAAAAATAGGAGAGAGGCAGGTCTACCGTTTTCTCATATAAATCATTTCTCAGGTCTTTAAGAACACCATTTCTTAAAAAAGTAATAAAAAAAAGTGCCAGATAGCCAAATAGGTTTTTGAGTAAAAAAGTAGCGATGACAATGAAGATCATAAACATCAAGGCCTTCAATTCACCTTCATTATTGACTTTTTGTGTAATAAAAAAATTGATGTAATTTTCAATATAGTCTCCCAGTTTTGCCAGTCCATTATAGCTGGGGGCCGATTGAACAGGCTCAGAACTCTTAAACAAGACCTTTAGCATGGGCATTAAGGAAACAAATGCCAGGGTTCCGAACAAGGCATAAAAAATATTGCTGATGATGTTTAAAATACCATAGCCTTTATAAGGCCTGGCATACATCATAATTTGCTTGAAATATTTCATCAATTATATCTGGTCCGACCTTAGTTAAGATTAAATTCTTTTATAATGCTTTGAATTTTTCGGTCTAAAGTTGCTTCTACTTCTTTGGCATTCGCCACATGAGTTAACTCCGTATTGACGCTGAAGTAGAATTTGATTTTTGGTTCTGTACCACTTGGTCGTGCCGCCATTCTTGTTCCAGCAGCAGTTTGGTAGATCAATACATTTGATTTTGGCAAATCAATAGTAGATTCCTCACCAGTGATTAAATTTTTACAAACAGAAGTTTGGTAGTCGAATAAAAATTCAACTTTTTCCCCATTCATCTCGGTGATCGGCTTACTTCTCATATCGGCCATCATCTGTTGAATTTCCTGTGCTCCTTCTACACCTTTTTTGACAACAGAGATCAAATGTTCTTTATAAAAACCATGCTTCTCATATAACTTCAATAATTCAGCATACACTGAACTTCCATTGTTTTTGGATAAAGCTGCAATCTCACAGGCGAGTAGGGTACTGGATACAGCATCCTTGTCTCTTACAAAATCACCTACCATAAAGCCAAAACTTTCTTCTCCACCTCCAATGAACTCTTCTGTTCCTTCAGCTTCCCTGATCATTTTGGCAATCCATTTAAAACCGGTCAGACCAACTTTGGTGCTCACGCCATAACTGCTGGCCAGAACGTTGATCATTGGGGTTGAAACAATTGTGGAACCAACAAACTGCTTTCCGTCAATTCTTCCTTCTTGTTTCCATTTTTTAAGCAAAGCATCTACCAGAACAGCAAAGGTTTGATTTCCATTTAACAGGACAAGTTCATTCTCTAAATTGCGTACGGCAATTCCTAAACGATCACAGTCAGGATCTGTACCAATCACAATGTCAGCGCCTATTTTGTCAGCGAGGTCAGTGGCCATTTTCAATGCCGCTGGTTCTTCAGGATTTGGAGAAGCCACAGTAGGGAAATCGCCATTAGGCTCTCTTTGTTCTTCTACAATATGTACATCAGTAAAACCGGCCAATTCTAAGGCCCGAGGAACCATGGTTATGGACGTACCATGTAAGGAGGTAAATACGATCTTTAAACCATTTCTATTCTCGGTGTCTTTAAATGTGGCATTTGCTACTGCTTCTTCCGCGAATTTTTTATCGATTTCTTCTCCGATGATATGGATCAATGACGGATTGGATTCGAATTTGATATCTTCAAATTTGACCTTGTTAATTTCGTCCACAATTTCTCCATCCTGAGGAGGGATAATCTGTCCACCATCATTAAAATATACTTTATAACCATTGTACTCTGGCGGATTATGCGATGCTGTTAAAACAATTCCTGCATCGCAATCAAGAGCGCGAACGGCATAAGAAAGTTCAGGAGTTGCTCTTAAATCTTCAAATAAATAAACAAGGATATTATTCGCTGAAAATACATCTGCAACAGACTCAGCGAAAAGTTTGCTGTTATGACGGCAGTCATAGGCAATAGCAACTTTAGGCTGTTTGCCAGTAAATGTTGCTAACAGATAATTCGATAATCCCTGTGTGTTTTTACCCAGTGTATATTTATTGATTCTGTTAGTTCCTGCCCCCATGATTCCTCTCATACCACCAGTTCCAAATTCAAGATCCTTGTAAAACCGATCTGCAAGATCTTTGGAGTCAGTTTTTAGTAATTCCTGTATTTCTTGTTGAGTGTCAGCATCAAAAGGAGCTTTGATCCATTGCTCGGCTTTGTTGATAATTTCGGTGGTATTCATATTTTTTGTTATTTAAGGGCTACAAAGATAAACTTTTTTAGGGTGAAAAACGCCTACAGCTAATGCTTCAATATATAAACTGAAGGCAACAATTGAAAATGGTTTTTTTAATCTTTTAACAAATTTAATCGATCACTGACTGAATAACGTTTTGGCTTTCTTTTTGATCGTAAGATCAATTCACCAAGAAAACCAGCCAAGAATAATTGTGAACCTAAAATCATGCAGGTAAGCGCAATATAGAACCAAGGATTGTCAGTAATCAGTATGGTAGGTTTTTGTTGATATAATTTGACCAGTTTGCTGACACCAATAAAAACAGATGACAAGAAACCAATGATAAATACGATGGTTCCGAGTAAGCCAAAAAGATGCATAGGTCTTTTTCCGAATTTTGTCAAAAAATTAATGGTGATCAAATCAAGGAAACCATTTATAAAGCGATCCATACCAAATTTAGTACTACCATATTTTCTGGCCTGGTGAATGACTACTTTTTCACCGATCCTTTTAAAGCCGGCATTTTTGGCGAGTACAGGAATATAACGATGCATCTCTCCATAGACATCCACATTTTTGACGACATCTTTTTTATAGGCCTTTAAGCCGCAATTGAAATCATGCAAGGAAAGGCCAGAAGTTTTTCTCGCAGCGGCATTAAAAAGCTTCGAGGGTAAATTCTTCCTTATTTTTGAATCATATCGTTTCTTTTTCCATCCTGAGATCAAGTCATAATCTTCTTCTTTTATCATACGGAACAATTCAGGGATCTCATCCGGACTATCCTGCAGATCAGCATCCATGGTGATGACAACATCTCCAGAAACTTCTTTGAATGCTGCATTCAGGGCCTGAGATTTACCGTAATTTCTCTGAAAGCGGATTCCTTTGACAGCTTGATTCGATGCTGACAAGTGCTCAATAAGATTCCAGGAACCATCATCGCTTCCGTCATCAATAAAAATAATTTCATATGAAAAACGATTGGATTGCATCGTTTTTGCAATCCAATCGTGTAATTCTTGTAAAGATTCTTCCTCGTTAAGCAGAGGTATCACTATGGATATATCCATAAAGTTTTTAATAGGTTTAAGACTAATCTTCCGTATTTTTCATTACTAATCCAGCTACCAATCCTGTAATCAAACCTATGAATAAGTTGAAAATAATGATGGTTCCAAAAGTAAAGACATAGAAATAGTCACGTGTCATGTTCGCTGTCATTTCAAGTTGTTCATCTGACATGTTTGGCGCAGCTTCCAAGGTTTTTTCTCTGTTTATTTCAACAATATTCGAAATAAATTCAGGTTCTATGAATTTGCTAAAAATATACATGTATGCGATGCTGATCAAGGCACCAATTAAGGTTATGCCGAGCCCTGTTTTTATCGCATCCCCAACACTTAAGAAACCACTTTGCGCCTCCTTAAGTTTTTTGATTCCCAATACGATAATGACAATAATTGCTATGGCACTAACAACATTGATGGACCAATGCGGATCATATGTATTACCAAAAGCATAATTCAATACGCTAATGACAATAGTTACTATTCCCATCATTATTCCGTAGTTCAGCATTAATGATTTTTTCGATAAAGTTGGTTGGTTTTCCATGTTTTAAGGGTTTAGGTTGGAACAAATATAATTAATAATATGTATTGACACATATTAGTATTGCCTGAATAAAAAAAGTTACAAAAAAAAGCTTGTTTAATTGTAAAAGGGTAGTATTTTTGCATCGGCAAGTCCTGCACAACCAGCTCCCTTTGAATCCTCCAGGGCGGGAACGCAGCAAAGGTATTAGGTCGTAGCGGTGTGATGCAGGTAGCTTGCCATTTTTTCTCTTTTTTGGCAGGATCTATTGCGACTCCAAAGACCCTGATTTTTCTTTTAATTTTTTCATTATTTTGTAGCATCTTTGTAGCATGACTCAGGTTATTTTTATTACAGGAGCTTCTTCAGGTATTGGAGCCATTACTGCTACTTATTTAAGTGAGCAAGGATTTAAGGTTTACGGAACGAGCAGAAACCCGAAACCTGATGGGTCAATCTTTGAGATGGTGAAATTAGATGTGTTAGACAGCGCTAGTATTCAGACCGCCATATCCTATGTTCTTGAAAAAGAAGGCAGGATTGATGTTTTGATCAATAATGCAGGCATGGGGATTACCGGAGCCATCGAAGAGACTCCCATAGAAGAAATGCGTAAAGTGTTTGATACTAATTTTTTCGGCACCTTGGAGGTCACACAGGCTGTTCTTCCTCAGATGAGAAAGCAAAGGTCGGGAATGATCATCAATGTAACTTCCATCGCCGGTTATATGGGATTACCTTTTAGGGGGATTTATTCGGCGACAAAAGGGTCCTTGGAAATAGCATCAGAGGCTTTGAGTATTGAAACAAGGCAATTCGGAATAAAAGTAGTCAATATAGCACCTGGTGATTTTGCCACAAATATTGCCTCAGGCCGCTATCACACGCCTGTTTATCAAGATTCACCTTATGCAGAGGTGTATAAAAGGAATCTTGATCTGATGGATGCTCATGTGGACTCAGGTCAGGACCCACTAGTCATGGCTCAACATATTAAAAAAATTATAGAGCATCCAAAACCAAAATTACATTATAAGGTAGGGGAGACCATGCAGAAATTTTCCATTGCACTAAAAAGAATTCTACCTGATCGTCTCTATGAAAAGTTGATCATGAATCACTATAAGATGTAATTCTTTTATTCGTAAAAAACGGCAATTTCATCTAATTTTTTTCGGCTTAAATCAGGAACATAGACAGGCTGTTTTGGATAACCCACCGGTAACAACAAAAATGCCCTTTCATTATCAGGTCTTTTCAATAATTGAGTCAAAAACTTCATGGGGCTGGGCGTATGTGTAAGGGTGACCAGTCCGGCATTATGAATGGCTGTGATCAACATGCCACATGCCAAACCTACAGATTCATTCACATAATAATTATTGTGTTTTGAGCCATCTTCATTATATTCAAAGGCTCTTTTACAGGCGATGATCAGCCAGGGAGCAATTTCTAAAAATGGTTTGTGCATATCAGTGGCGATAGGGGCAAGGTCATTTTTCCAACGTTCCCCCATGCGATTTTCGTAGGTCTCTTTTTCTTCAGCTTCAGCTGCTACTCTGATTTGATGTTTCAGTTTCTTGCTTGATACGGCACAAAAGGTCCAGGGCTGTTTGTGCGCCCCTGAAGGTGCGGTGGAAGCAGTCTTAATGATGTTGGCAATGACCTCTTTAGGCACTTCTTTGTCGCTAAATTCTCTTACAGACCTTCTTTGGTCCATCCATTGATAAAAGTCTGATGATCTGCTAAGCATTTCCTGATTTGTGACATCCTCATGTAGCAATTCGATATGTTTAAAGCCATTGATTATTTTTTCTTTTTTCTCCATCTGTATGTTTATCAAATATCAGATAAAATTAAGTTTCTTTATCACCTGAAACAAATTTTACTGATGATTCCAGTTATCAGGATTTTCACTATCATTGGGAGAGAGGCCTAAAACATCTCCTTTACTATGTACTCCCAGGCCTAAAACCGTTCGGTTGGCATAATTGAAATAACTCACCACCTGATTGATTTCAAGTATTTCTCCGTCACTGAATCCGATTTCCTGTAAATGTTCTATATCATTTTTGCTGAGTTTTCTTGGATTTAAGGTTAGCATATGAGCATAGGCAAAGCCTTTGAACCATTTCTTTTCGAAAAATGTCTGAAGTGAATTTTGTTTCAATGCCTCATAAAAAGCTGCGGATTTTTCACTGTCATTCCATAATTTTTGAAGTCCTGCGAAATGATGATCTACACAGTAATCACAGTTGTTTATATAACTGACATAAACCCCAAGGGACTCCAGGTACCAGGTTGGAAGTGTGTTGTTTGTATTGTGTAGGACATTTTTATACAGTGCCATATGACCCCTTAGGGTATGAGGTCTCAAACTGTGGACCATAAGAATATTATCAATTTGACCTTTTGGTCCTTTGATGCGATTGTATATTTTTTTTAGAGAGGCTTCTGCCTTATCGTACCCGATGTGGTCTATCCAGAACATGATTATGAATTTGTTAAGTAATGTTTGTCATTGAAAAATTGTTCTTTGAACCAGAGTTCAAAGGCAGGGTCAAGTAATTCATAACGATTATTTACCTTATGAATAATGTCGTTATTTATAAATTTAGCCTTGTTCTTACTTACGTTTCGCGGCGTTCCAAGCCTGTATTTTTTCATGGTTTTCACCGAAGTCAGCTTTTCTTCTCCCTGAATGATCGCCTTTAGCAAATTGAGTTGGGTGATGCTCATGATTTCAGCTTCTTTTTGATACAAAGGTGAATTGGCTGCAAGTAACTCGGTTAAGGCTGTATTGATTTCCTCTGCACCGGCTTCCCTTTGAGTATGTTGCCATACGTAATGAGCGAGTTGTTGTACATACCAGGAATGCTGTTTCATGGTTAGCGCCAGGTAGTGAGCATTTTTCTTAGAGATGGATTTACCGGTTGATTTGAACGATTCACAGAGAAAAGACACCCATTTATCGGAACTGATCTTGGCTAAGAACATGATGTCGCCAAACCTGTAAAACGGTTTTGAGGCATTGTCAAAAATGTCTTCCATCATATGGCGTTTACTTCCGTAAAGACAATAACTAACCTTCTTTTGTCGTTGCCAGCAGGCCCTCATTCTTTTTTCGAGAAGTTCATAGTTTTTGAAATTGGAGAGATTCTGAAATTCATCAATACAGATAATAAACCGAGTATTATTTTTTAGGGCTATGGATTCTGGTAAGTTGAGAATTTCATCCCGGTGTTTTTTCAATTCATTCCAATCGAAACTGAGGCTAAAATCATTGACTGGGTCTATCCCGATACTTAATTTTGGTACCAACTGTTTAAAAAAATCTTTTCCGGATTGCAGCCAATCCTGCCATTTGCTAGAGGAGGCTTTGATGACTTCACGAGCAAATACCTCATAGAATTCTTCCTCTGATCCAATGGTGAACAAGTCAATAATGACCGTTTTGATCTCTTTTTCATGTTCATTGATCTCTTTCATGACCTTTTCGACCAAGGATGATTTGCCCCAGCGTCTAGGCGAGATAATCGTTGTGTTGATTCCCTGGCATAAGTTATTGCTTAGTTTTGACACCTCTTTTTCCCTATTGGTAAAAGATGCTTCACTAACAGTAGTTCCAAAAATAAAAGGTGAATTCATTTTTATACTTATCGGTATTATACTCAAAGGTATAAATAATAATTGAATAAAAAAATGAAAGATCGACCTACTGATAACAATACTTATCATTAATCTTTAAGATTCTCTGTCTAATATGAGTGAAACAATTATATTTGCAAAAATGTAAAATACAACCGATGAAATTTTTTATAGACACTGCGAATTTAGATCAAATAAAAGAGGCTCAGGCCCTTGGAATTCTTGATGGAGTAACTACAAATCCTTCCTTGATGGCCAAAGAGGGCATTACGGGAGCTGATAATATTATGAACCATTACAAGGCAATTTGTGAGGAGGTTGATGGTGATGTTAGTGCCGAAGTTATTGCTACTGATTTTGAAGGGATGGTAAAAGAAGGTGAAGCACTTGCTGCTTTGAACCCTCAAATTGTCGTAAAGCTTCCTATGATCGCAGATGGAATTAAAGCGTGTAAATATTTCTCTGATAAAGGGATTAAAACCAATGTTACCTTGGTTTTTTCTGCTGGTCAGGCGCTACTAGCCGCTAAAGCCGGTGCTACCTATGTTTCTCCGTTTATAGGCAGGCTGGATGATGTATCTACTGATGGTTTAGGTTTGATCTCAGAAATCAGATTGATTTTTGATAATTATGGATATACTACGGGTATTTTAGCCGCGTCAGTGCGTCATACCATGCATATTATTGATTGTGCGAAAATTGGTGCCGATGTGATGACTGGTCCCTTGAGTGCGATTTCAGGTTTGTTGAAGCATCCTCTAACTGACATAGGATTGGCAAAATTTCTTGAAGATTTTAAGAAAGGAAACTAGGTTGCCATTCCAAGGTTTTAGAGTACAAAATTGAAATTGAAACATATATAAATGAAGCCACAGCATGCTGTGGCTTTGTTATTTTAACACGATAAATTTGGGCTTCCGCTTATTTTATTTTAGATTTAATAAAAATAAATGATTCTCAAGAATGATAAAATATAGTTTGCTTAGAAACCCATGGCTGTTTTGTGGTCTTTTTTTATTCCTAATTAGTTGTGGCGGAGGAGATGATGATGATGGTCCTGGGCCTATGCCACCACCGCCGAGAACAGCTCAGGATGTAATCGATGATTTCAATGATTTGACCATCAATGTTGGTATCAATGATTTGAAGCTGGAATCTTTAGTGGAAGGCGTATATTGGGATTTTAGACTTATTGTACCCGAAGGAGCCTCATCGTCTAATGTAAGACCTTTGGTCATACGATTACACGGGGCAGCACAAAGTGGTTCATCCACAGCTCATCAAAGCACCTCCTGTTTGGTAGAACCCGCTTTTGAAGGAAAGGATGTGTTTATTTTAAGCCCTAACAGTTCCGGAATGCTATGGACAGAATCTCCAAATATTGTTCAGATACAGGCACTTGAAGAACTGGTGTCCGGCAGATTTGACATCGATCAGGATAAGGTAGTCATGACTGGCTATAGTGATGGTGGTAATGGAAGTTGGTTTTATTCTCAGTATTTTGAAGGGATGATAACTGCGGCCATACCAATGGCTACTTCTTATTTCGTGAGAGATGGTAATGGTCAGGTAGTAAAGATCAATGTGCCACTTTATGTTATTCACGGTTCAGAAGATGATCTATTTCCGCTGGAGGACACTCAAGCCTATGTGGAAGAACATAAAGATGCAGGAACAGATGTGACTTTTGCTGTAGCTCAGGGGCTGGTTCATAATGAACCTTGTACTTATGAGGCGGAGCTTAAAAAAGCTGTTGATTGGCTCTATGATGAGGTTTGGTAGCAACTGTAAAATAGCGCTGAACCATGAATCTCATTAATTATTGATCAGGCTAAAGTGCTTGATGTAGGTTGTAGAAATGTCATCAGGATCCGTGACTGTTATGGAAAACCAATAATCATCAGACTGTAAGGTTTTTCCGTTATAGGTGCCATCCCAGTGCCCATTTGGAGGGATGGAAGCCAGTAATTTTCCAAAGCGATTAAAAATCTGAATATCTGAATATTCAAAATCGATCGGATTCAATCCTTTTACTTCCCAAACATCTGCTTCCCCATCGTTGTTCGGAGAAAAGAATTTTGGAAAGCCAAAAATGAAGAACTTTTTTTCTACAATTTCACAGTTTTTACTATCCCTAACGAAAACTGAATATGATCCTGGTCCAAGTTCATTGAATTCAGGATCCTGCTGATATGGGCCAAATGGATTGTCAAGTGAAAATTCAAAATCACCTTCCTGTTCCAGCAGAACTGTTGCTCTATGAACGGTGCCATTATCTTCTAATTCCACACTTTTTACCAAAGGGGCATCCACTTTTGAAATGGTGATACTTTTTACGATACTGCAAAGGGTTTCTTTATCAGTGATGGTCAAATGATATTCTCCTTCTGCCAGGGCTTCTATTTCGTAAGTCTTTTCTCCGCTCAGCCAGTCATAAGAGTAATTATTTCTTTCAAAAGAATCGATGCCGGCGTTGATTTGAAATGGAAATGAAGAAGCACATACACTTAATAGTTCGTCCTGATTTATTCTCGGCAAAATAGGCATATCCAATTCCATGGTGCCAATTCCAGAACAAATATTCTCATTCATTAATCGAACATAAATGGTCCCCGGAGCACCAATATGTTTGTCATTAAATGGCTCGTATCCAATACTTGCGTAAGCCTTGTTTGTATGGTATGTGGCTGTTGTGGAAGGTGGTAGGCCTAAGTCAGCTACAATATACTGGGTTTGATTCGCCAGATCAAACTCTGCAGTGCCATCACCTTGATTACAACCTATCATTTTTTCAGCTTCAAATTCAAAGGTCTTGGTAGCTCTTAATACCACATCAGCTACATTGTAACAGTTTGATCCCGCACTTAAAACTTTTGCCAAAATAGGTTCATCAGGAATAATATTGTCGTAATAATTTGGAAGCGCCTTGATGTTGAGACTATCGTTTTCTAAAATTGTCAGATCCTTGTAATAGAAAACTTCTATATCTTCAGAATCATCTTTAACCAAAGCACTATTGGCCAATTGTAAATTAAAGGTGGTGAGTCCATCTTCAGGATTAGCATCTGTATCACATTCAATAAAAGTAAAAGGCTCGTCAATAACATCAATCACACCGATGATTTCAACTTTCTTTTTTAAGGGTTTGTTTGTGAATCCATTATAAGTCGTTGTTAGCGTGACTTCATATTCACCTGGGCTTGCATATGTATGATAGGGCTCAATTTCCGTGCTTTTCGTTCCATCTCCAAAATCCCAAACTAAGGTGTCAAAAGGATCATCTGAGGTGATGAAAAAATGTGTATTATCACCTAAGCATGTGAACTCATAATCAAAAGTCAATACAAATGAGGACGAAATAAATGGGGGAAGACCATAATTTGACTTGGTTTTAGAATCCAGTTGAACTCCATTATGAACATAAGCGATATTTTTACCGTCAAGTTCTGGCTTGTTAATCACTGCCAGATGAGCTTCTCCTTCTCCAGGTTTCGAGCGTGCTCTATAAATCTTTCCATTGATGGCCAATTGTAAAGCTCCTCCCACGATGGCTCCTGAACTATGGATTTCTTTCTTACTGGTAGAGATATTCTGACTTAATAAATCATATTGAAACAGATTGCTTCCATCAAAGCTCAATTCTCCTCTCGTAATGGAATAGTTATTTGTGGTAACATATAACTTTCTCGACTTGGGTGAAAATTCAACTCCATAAGGGTAGGTCCCACCCAAAAGCTGCTCCCCGTTTGGAGATACCACTCCAGTTGTATTGTCAAAATCATAGAGAAATAATTTTCCTGATGTTCTTGTTTTTGCCGTAGCACTATGTGCAATGGCAACTTTTTTACCATTTGGAGATATTTTAAGGTACCCTAGAGAGGCAATATTGGTCAATACTGTGTTAATGTCTTGTAATTCTACAATGGGTATTAAGTCATTTACTTTAGATTTTACAGGGCTTTGATTTAGACCATTCTCATCAATTTTAAAGGCATAAAAAGTATCAGTAAAATGGGTCAATACCCAATAAGATAAGCCATCTCCATGAAGTGTGGCTGCTACTTTTTCTGAACATTTCCATTCCTTTTCTTTGGCATCATTTTCCTTATAAGTAATCAAATGGGTATTTTTTGTTTCAGGAATCACATCACCATTACCATTGTCAAGATTCATGTCAACGATAGAGAAATTCAAACCATGCTTAACGTCATTGGTTTTTATTTTTTCTCCATTGTTTACGGTAAACACATAATAGATGTTTTTCTGAAGTGGATCAGGAATAATGATGGCAGATTGAGTACTTGAATTATCGCCATAAAGACCCACGCCATTTGGCATTATATCGTGATTTTTATTCCAAATCGAGCTTCCGTCCGTATAAAAAAGTAAGGCGCCACGATCGTTTGAAATTGATGCGCACCCTTCTCTGGTTGCAAGGTTACCCACCAGAGGTACCGGTGTTTTGTTGCTAAAATTCACCCCGGCATGCTCTCCAAAAAACCAATTGGTCGTTTCTTTTTGACCATAAGAAATGCTAAAAGTAAAAATGAATAATATGGAGAATAATATGTTTTTCAAAGCCTTTGGATATTGGAATAAACTCGCAAGTTACATAATTTTTCCTTGATGCTATGAACTTTCAGTCCTTGTAAAAGAAAGTCTTTCGAGAGATTAGAGAAGATCAAAGATGTTTTTGGAGCTCTTTAATTTCATCCCGTAACTGGGCGGCAACTAAAAAGTCTAAAGCCTTGGCCGCAGTTTCCATGTTTTTTCTCGTTTCTCGAATCCTTTTTTCAAGCTCCGTCTTTGTCAAATACTGTAACTCGTGTTCGGTCGCTTTTATATTTGCCTCATCGTATTGATAGGTGGCCAGCTGGTTTTTTGACAATGATTCATCAATATTTTTTTTGATCTGTTTGGGAGTAATATTGTTTTTAGAATTATAGGCTGATTGTTTTTCGCGTCGGCGTTTGGTCTCATCAATGGTCAACTGCATACTTTTGGTGATTTTATCCGCATACATGATTGCCTTTCCATTGACATTTCGAGCCGCTCTTCCAACTGTCTGGGTCAGGGAACGATGACTTCTTAAAAACCCTTCCTTATCAGCATCTAATATGGCGACAAGAGACACTTCAGGTAAATCCAGGCCTTCTCTCAAAAGATTCACCCCAATTAAGACATCAAACAAGCCTTTTCGAAGATCATTCATAATTTCAATTCGTTCCAGGGTGTCTACATCAGAGTGAATATACCTGCAACGAATTTGTATTCGTGATAAATACTTTGTCAGTTCCTCAGCCATTCGTTTGGTAAGCGTTGTTACGAGGATTCTTTCGTCAAGTTCAATTCGTAACTGAATTTCTTCGATGAGGTCATCTATTTGATGCTGACTGGGTCGTATTTCGATTTCAGGATCCAGTAATCCGGTAGGCCGAATCACCTGTTCTACATAAATACCTTCACTGTTTTGCAATTCATAGTCAGCAGGCGTGGCACTGATGTAGATGACCTGATTTTGTATGGCCTCAAATTCTTCAAATTTCAAGGGTCTGTTATCCATGGCAGCGGGTAACCTAAAGCCGTATTCTACTAAATTTTCCTTTCGAGATCTGTCTCCACCATACATGGCATGTACCTGAGGAATGGTTACATGGCTTTCATCCACCAACATCAGATAATCATCTGGAAAATAGTCCAACAAGCAGAAGGGCCTTGTTCCTGGTGATCTGCCATCGAGGTATCTCGAGTAATTTTCAATTCCACTGCAATAACCGAGTTCTCTGATCATTTCAAGGTCAAACTCAGTTCTCTCTTTTAATCTTTTAGCCTCGAGGCCCCTGCCTGACTCATTAAAAAAGTCTACCTGCTTTACCATATCTTCCTGAATCTGATGAATGGCATTCTGAAGAACATCAGGTGAGGTGACGAACAAATTCGCAGGATAAATATTGAGTTGTTCGAAGCTCTCTATAATTTCATTGTTGATGAGGTCGAAACTTTCTATTTCTTCAATTTCATCTCCAAAAAAGTGAATTCTAAAGCCGTACTCCCCATAAGAAGGATAGATCGTGATCGTATCACCTTTCACTTTAAAGGTACCGCTTTTCACTTCTTCTTCGGTGCGTGAATACAAGCTGGTGACCAGTTGATGTAAAAATCGAGTTCTTGCAATCTGTTCTCCTGCTTCAATACTGATCACATTTTTTTTGAATTCAACAGGGTTTCCAATTCCATACAAACAAGATACGGAGGCCACCACTAACACATCCCTTCTGCCAGAAAGTAAAGAGGAGGTAGTGCTCAAACGCATCCGTTCAATTTCATCGTTGATAGAAAGGTCCTTCTCTATATATAATCCTGTTGTTGGAATAAAAGCTTCGGGCTGATAATAATCGTAATAAGAAACAAAATATTCCACAGCATTGTTCGGGAAAAACTGTTTAAATTCAGAATATAATTGGGCAGCCAGTGTTTTATTATGAGCCAGTACCAAGGTAGGTTTTTGTACCTTTTCAACAACATTTGCTGCGGTAAAGGTTTTCCCTGAACCCGTAACTCCTAACAAGACCTGGTAACGATCATTTTCTTCAACACCTTTGACCAGACTGTCTATTGCCTGTGGTTGATCTCCGGTTGGTTTAAATTCAGATTCTAATTGAAATTGCATTCTACAAAAATAGCATATTCCATGGTTCTTTTTAGAGGTCTCTGATTTTTAATAAATAATAAGAAACATAGATAAAAATAAATGTCCAGCCCAGCACGATGGCTATTTCGTACCCATGTACCGCATAATCGGATGTTAGATCTTCTCCTATTTGATTTGCAATGGTTCGAACCGCGCTAAGTCTCGAAAAAGGTTCGTCTATGAGGTTCCACATTGAATTTAAAGGGGCGAACTGAAAAATGTAATCGGCGATGTCTGTACCTCTGAAGATATTCCATTTCATCACATTATAACCGATCAATTCGGCAAAAAACCAGATTAGCATGGCACCAACGGCAAAAGCAGATCTTTTGATCAGCATTCCAAGAAATAAACCGAAGGAGAAAAAACCGAGAAGCTTAACAAAAAATGCGACCAAATATTCCAAATCGGAAAAAATGATGGAGAATTCGTTGAAGTCAGAGTAGATCAAGCCCAATACCAAAGAGACAAAAAAGACAAATACTGTAGAGATCAAAGCGAATAAAACTACGGTATAGAATTTACTCAAGACGAATTCTTTTTTACTCAATCCGTCGATGAGATTTTGTTTTAGGGTTTTGTTGCTGTATTCATTAGCCATCATGGATACAATGACCAACAAAAGGAAAAATTTAAAAAAGGCGGCTATAAACGTATTGAAGTGCCATATAAACGGGAAATTAAAAATTCCCTGCTCTGCCAGATGAAACTGAACCGGACCAATATCAAATTTAATGGTAGCTATTAAAGCAATGGAAGTAAGTAAGGCAAAATAGGTAATGATAAGAATCTTACTGGCCTTACTGTTAATTAGTTTATGTATTTCAATGCTAAGAAGTCTGAACATGACAAAAAATTGGTTTAATGGATCAGTTATTGTTGGTTATCGTCAGGAATTGCTGTTCAAGCGTTGGTAGTCTCTTTACCAGATGCGAGAGTACAATATTGTGTTTCATTAAATATTGATTTAAATCATCGCTTGAGATGTCCTGATTTAGTTTCAAGAAAATTTTGCCATCTTCTTCTGTGGTACTTTCTATTCCGTTATAGCCTTTCAACGCTTTAAAAAGTTCAATACTAGAACTCTTCGTACTTATCTCGATAACGCCAAACGAAGAAGTCATTTCATCGACCCTCCCTGAGTAGAGTTTGATGCCATTTCTGATCACAACTACATGAGAGCATACCTTTTCTACCTCATCGAGCAGGTGAGAAGCAAGCAGAATGGTAGTTCCATTAGCTGCTATATTTTTGATAATACTTCTTATTTCATGAATTCCCTGTGGATCGAGGCCATTGGTAGGCTCATCGAGAATTAGGATTTCGGGATCATTGAGCAAGGCTGAGGCAATGGCCAAACGCTGTTTCATTCCCAGCGAAAAGGTTTTGAATTTACTGTTTCTTCTTTCGTACAGATTCACCTCCTCTAATTTCTCATCGATTTTATCATAAGAGATATCTTTGATCTTACAAACCAATTGTAGGTTTTGCCTTGCCGTCATGTAGGGATAAAAGTTAGGTCGCTCAATAATAGCTCCCACTTTTTTGAGGGCCTGGTGAGTAGACAATTTTCCGTCAAACCAACTGAAATTACCTGACGTTTTGTTGACTACATTGAGAATAATACCCAATGTGGTCGATTTTCCACTACCATTCGGGCCAAGAATTCCATAAACATTTCCTTTTTGAATGTCAAAGGACAAGTTATTTACGGCATGGATTCTGCCAAATTTTTTATTGAGATTGCTAAGCGATAATATGGTTTCCAAGTTGAATCTTTTGAATTGATACTTGTTAGACGAGCGTATCTGAAAATTGTTACTAAAAATAAAAAGCTTCGCTCACAATGTTAGGTTCTGGCTTTAAAGTTTATTAAATTCGTAACAGAAGTCTTGATCAAATACAAGAAGCATGGACGAAAAATTAATTTCCAGAAAGAAGCCGAATTTTCCGATCAATGAGGAATTGTATAAATATCTGAGTACGTACAACAGGACGATTAAAATTCCTATTTTTTACGATGATCTTTTGCGATTTTCAGGATCGGTATCGGTTTATGATAAAAATGAAAAAGACACTCTGTGGATCAGGGTCTATTATCCTGAATTTGAGCAAAATGAAATTGATCTGAGTTTGAAGCGCATGTATAATATTTTGCATGGGGATGGGAGTGAGGAGATCCTGGAGAATTTGATCATTGATGAGATCGATTATTGCACCTTTGGAAATTCAAAGCCATTCAGGGTCAAGGTTCGGAACATTCTGAATGATAACTACACCTATATTTATGTAAAAAAGGCGGATGCTTCACGAGTTTATGGACTTGAATTCGAGCATTTGCTTTCTCCCAATCACCTGAACTTTTTGATCTACAAAGATACATTGATCGAAGAGCATGTGCTTGGAATACCTGGCGATATGTTTATGGAAGAAAGTCTCGAAGATATGTCTAAGATTGAGAAACAACGACTTTCCAAAGAATTTGTAAAATTCAATGAACGATGTACTTTGCGATTGCTCGGTGATATGAGGGCCTATAATTATGTGATCGTGCCGACCTATGATTTTGATCAGGTACA
>CAYQPI010000133.1:0-7109 GCA_964419405.1 uncultured Flavobacteriaceae bacterium | reverse complement strand
TTAATCGCTCGCCCCTGAAATGATTCTCCAATAATACTTAGATCAAAATCGCTACCTAAGTCATTTAAAAAGGGACTTATTTGCTCCAAAGTTATATAGCGATGATCATAACCAACCACCTTGTTTTGATCATGCCATCTTACTGCTTTTTCTGAATCAATTTTTTTCATTTCACAAATGTAAACAATTAGTTATTTACAATTGTAAACAATAAATAACCCTCTGCTTGTTACAAATGTAAACAATCATCCTCATCTTGTCTTGAGGCACACTCAAGTGACTATAAAATAAAATTATTCGAATTAATTTCATGAAATAAAATACTGTATATCAATATTTAATATTAATTTATTTTAACTCAAGCTTTAATAAAAATTACAAAAACAAAGACATATTGACATTAATTTTAGGTGGAAATAATTAGAATATTTACATTTGTAAATTATAATAGGTTTACAATGATAAACAATTCAGAATTTTCAAATCGACTCAGAATCATCATGGAGTTCTATCAATTATCAGCATCTGCCTTTGCGGATAAGATACAGGTTCCCAGGTCGAGTATCTCTCACCTTTTATCAGGCAGAAATAAACCAAGTCTTGATTTTGTTTTAAAGGTTGTAAAAGAATTTGAAGAAGTAGAACTATACTGGTTATTAAACGGAAAAGGAACATTTCCACAACAGACCTCTCTTAACCTGCCTATTGAAGCAAGTGTCAAGGAAGATCAAAAACCAATATCAAATAAAGATGCTTTAGGCCACCCTATAATTGCGCCCGAAGCTATATCAAAGAAGATTGAAAGGATCGTATTATTTTATGATGATGGAACTTTCAAAGAGTATATAAAATAAAAAACCCTCAGAAGACATGATCTGAGGGTTTTCTTTATAAGAATTCTTTTTGATTATTCTAAACTAGAAATACCATCCTGCACAATAGCAATGAGGGTTTCTTTATTTTCAAAATCAGATGCTTTTTTAACACCAAGCACCTGAGACAATACCTGAATTGAGATTTTATCTGCTCCGTATTGTTTGAATTGTGTTCCTAGCTTTACGAAAGAATCTACTAAATTCTGTGTCGCTTCCTCATTGGAGGTGGCAGCAACCCATTGAAACCCTTCTTTATATAAGTTTTGCTCTTCTTTATCTTCGGTAAAAAACATTCCGGCAATCAAATTACCTCCAACGTAGGCAATTTGAGATTCCGTTTTATCCATGATAAAAATAGGCATTAAGGCGGCTTTTAAGCCTTCTTTTTCTAAATCATCAGTGATTGAATTCGCATAAGCCAAAGCCGCTTCCTTATCAGCCCAGTACAATGATTTTAGAGCAGCGCCCTTTACGGCACTAGATGGGCTAGACAAAGATCCATTCAATAAATCAAGGTATTTTTTATCATCATATTCTGCAAGCTTGGCAATTGCCTTGGCCTGCACCAAGGTTTTTTCATCACTCTTTGCCAGTTCTTCAATTATTTTTACCGCCTTCTTGGCACTGGAATTGCTCAGGTCAATCCCCTCAACGGCCATAATTCTAATTCCATAATATGGATCATTTAAAGCTGCCTGAATTGTTTTAAAAGCATCTTCACTTGCACTCTGTTCGGCTATAAGGCCTTCAATGGCTATTTTTCTATCTTCATATTTCTTACCCACTTTATACAGATGCACTAAGTTTTCTGTGGTCAAGGTATCAGAAATGACTGCCAAAAGTGTTCTGTCTGCATCAACATTGACCAAAACTGGTTTGTCAGTATATTTAAATGAAAATGAATTTTCTTTCTTATCAACCCAAACCTCGTATCTTTTGGGCGATTCACCTTCAAACACTTCTATGGCTAAGGGAAATTCAAATATATCAGCCTCAGTTTGAGTTTGCTCAATTTGAACCGTAACTATGTTTGCTTCTTCACTATACACATAATTTATATCAAGTACAGGATGTCCATTGCTAAAGTACCACTGGTTAAAAAACCAATTTAAATCTTTCCCACTTACCTCCTCAAAGGCTAAACGCAATTGATGTGCTTCTCCAGTCCCATAAGCATTATCCTTAAGATACTGATGAATACCCGCCTGAAATGCCTTGTCACCTAAATACGCGCGAAGCATATGCAATATGGCTCCCCCTTTATTGTAAGAAACAGCATCAAACATATCCTCTCTACTGTTATAGTGATACCTTACCAGGTCTTTTAAATCATTTCCTGGAGTCATATATCCTTCTATTTCTTCTAAACGATGTGCATCTGCATGATCACGACCATATTTGTATTCATACCATAAATACTGGCTATAATTCGCGAATGACTCATTCACCGTTAAGTTACTCCAGCTTTCGGCAGTAACGTAATCACCAAACCAATGATGAAATAATTCATGTGCAATCGTACTTTCCCAAGTGTTTTCATCCACAAGCTGACTAGCTGTTTGATAGGCCATTTCTCCATGAATAACCGCTGTTGTATTCTCCATGGCTCCACTCACATAATCTCTTCCTATAAATTGTGCATATTTTGACCATGGATACTCAATTCCTGTGTAATCTGAAAAGAAAGTGATCATCTCAGGTGTTAAACCAAAAATCCCTTTGGCATAAGGCTCATACTCTTCTTCAACATAATAGTCAACAGCAATATCTTTCCATGTATCTTCTACGATACTGAATTCTCCAACCCCCATGAAGAAAAGGTATGGCGCATGTTTTTTGTCAAACTTCCAGTAATCGGTTCTCGTTCCATCATCGTTTTTTGTCTGCTCTTTTAAAAGCCCGTTAGACAAGGTCACATATTGATCTGGAACAGTCATATAGATCTCCTGAGATGTTTTTTGATTTGGCGCATCTATGGTTGGAAACCAGCAGCTGCTTGCTTCAGTTTCACCCTGAGTCCAGATTTGAGTTGGCTTATTAGGATCTTTTTCCAAAGGATCAATAAAATACAAGCCCTTGGCGCTTGTGATGGCAGCACTACCCTGCTGCTCTACTTCTTCCGGCCTCGCTGTATATTTAATATAAACAGTATATTCTTCACCTTTGGCATAAGTATTCCCTAAATTGATGTTTAGTTTTTGATCATCATACTCATATGTCAAGTCCTTTCCATTTGAAGTGATTTCATGGATCAACATCGCTTTGGCGTCTAATTCTAACTCACTCACATTGTAGAAATGAGGTGTAAGGGTAATCCATGCCTCCCCATCCATTTGACTTTTTTCAAAGTTAAAACTCACTTTAAGTTTGGTGTGAACCAAATCACTAACCTTCTCTCTTTCAGCCCTGAACTGGGTATTTATTTCTTCTGTTTCCTGTGCGATGGCCCATCCAAAGCTCAGGAAAAAGCATAGCAATAATAGTGTAATTCTCATATTCTGTTTAAAATTAACGGTTTGAGGCGCAAATATAGATGAATATAAAGATAATTTCACGTTAAAATAAGGTTAAAAAGAAGCCGCTTTAGCAGAACTAAAGCGGCTTTAAATATGTAGTGAAAATGAATTTAAATTCCTGAATCACCAAATAATTCTGACAATTGAGACAAGGCTTCTCCAGCTCCTCCCTTATCAATATTATTAAAGTCTTCTGCCATTTTCATGATCTTTTCAGGCTGCATTTTATTTCCAAGAACACGTGCTAAGGCAAATCCTTTGTCATTATCTGAGGCCAGCAATAAGAATTCATCAATGGCATCATCTTCACCTTGGTAATTAATTACAATGTTGATTCCTTCATGCTTCATTCGCATTAACTCAATGTATTGATCTCCTTTTAAAATACTTTTAACCTGAGCCAATTCTGTTTTAAATTCAGCGGCATTGCTTTCTGTCACCTTAAAGGCTAGAATATTTAACTTCTTAATAGTTGACATGGTCTTTTTGGTCTCTTCTGAGGCCCCTTCTTCAACTTTTAAAAGACTTGCCGGCAGATCAATGGCTATAAAATTATCGTTCTCTTGTTTCTTGACATAGTATTCCTGAATCGTTGGTTGATTATTACAGGCAACCAGCACAACAGTAGCCAATAGGATGAGCGAGAGTTTTTTGATAGGGTTTTTCATGATTGCTTGTTTATTGATTACTTGCTTTTTCAAGGTGTTCTCCACCAGGTAGGTCCATTTTTTCGGTCAATTTGGCAATCTGATTTAAATCGATATCCCCGGTAAGAGAAATGATTACAGATTCCTGAGACGTTTTTTCACTGTCCTTTACAAACATAAACAACTCTTTTACAAAGTCTTCAGACTTCCCTTCTCTCACATAGATAGAAATATTACTTCCTTCTTCTTTAACGGTCATTAACTTTTCAAGATTGGCTGATTTCAAATAACTCGTTGCCGCCTTTTCCATCTGCATGGCCACTTCAGCACTTTCTGTTGCAAATACTCTTAGCGACTCAATATTTTTGATCAGATCCATATATTCCTGATCATCTGTTTCGGCCCCTATTTTACTCATTAAGGAAAAAGCCTTTTGGGTTACCACGACAGAGGTTACCCCATCTATGTCTTCGAATTTATCGAATTGTGATTGAGCGCTGGCTATCCATCCAGACATAACAAACACGGCTACTAAAATGATTTTATTAATTTTCATGATTCTATTTTTTTATTGATTCTTATTTATTGATTAAACACTTTTTTCTGTACATGATCAAAGGTCTGGAGCTGGGCCATTGCATCTGTTCCTTTGTTAAATTTATCTAGTTGAGCGATTGCTCCTGTTCCTTTATTTAAGCTACTCGATATCAAATCAAGAGCTTTTTGGGTTTCCATATAAGCCAATCGGGCTTCCTCTTTTTCTGCTTCATTTTTTTGGTATACCGAATAAACTCCAAAAAAGAAGACCAGCATGGCGGCTATCGACAGCCATCTCAACGGTATCTTTCTACTCTTTTTCTCCTCTAAATCAATAGTTCTGTTAGAGGTCTCTAATGAACTGTCACTAAAGAAATTAAATAGATCTTTATGTTCCATTAAATGAGGAGCCACATCATCCTGGGCAAAGTATTCTTTTAAAACAGCTTCTTCCTCTATGGTGCTTGTTGCCTCAAAATATTTCTCCAGTAAATTTTCAATTTTAGCCAATTCCATAATTCTGTTTTTTAATATATTTTTCTCTTAATGTTTTTCTTGCTCTTGACAGGGCTACCCGAATTGCCGTGGCTTCCATGTTCATGATTTTTCCTATTTCAGCATATTCATAATTCTCCACATCTCTCAATTGAATGATCATTCGCTGTTTTTCAGGAAGGTCATTCATCATGCGTTTTATGATACTTGCACTATCCTTATATTCTACATCAGATTCGAGCTCTTCAGATTCATCTTTATAATTACTGTGAACCAGGGTTAAATTTGACGCTCGTTTCGACTTTAGTTGATCTAAACAATAATTCTTGGTCATCATCATGGCATAGGCCTCAACATTGTCATAATTCTCTATTTTCTCCTTGTTCCTCCAAAGCTTAAAGTATAGTTCCTGGGTTGCATCCTCCGCTTCATCAGATGATACCAACAATCTTTTCGCTAAGCGAAACACTTTGTCTTTAAAAGGTAAAACCGTTGTTAGAAATTCTTTCTGGTTCATTGATCTTTAATAATAAAGCAATTTATCAAATATTGCTACACCTTTAACACGAGCCATCTTTTGATTTGTTACAAAGAATTGAAAAAAAAGTAAAAAAAGCATTATTTTTACGTCCTATAAAAAGAAAAAGTTACAGAAAATGGTAAAGAATATGCAGACATGGGCTTTGGCTCTTGTTTTTTTGGGAATCCTGGCTTGTAGTGATGATAATGGTATTGTTGACACTCCGCCTGATAATAATGGCAACAAGGTAGAACTAAAAGACCCAGTAAACAGTTTTATTTGGCAGGGATTGAACTCCTGGTATAACTGGCAAAAAGAATCTGACAAACTTCAAGACAGTAAGGACGACGATCTAGACGAATACTACACTTTTCTTAATGGTTATACAGATTACAGAGATTTAATGTACAATCTGTGCTATAAGCATTATACGGTTGTTGGATCTAACAATGCCGTAGATAAAGATTCCTGGTTTATAGATGACTATGAAGAACAGGAAAAAAGATTTCAAGGAATCACCACTTCTTTCGGATTTAGGTACGAAGCCGTTCAAATCAATGATATTGATGTGATTCTTTATCTGGAATTCGTTACGAAAAATTCTCCTGCAGATGAAGCTGGATTCAAGAGAGGAGATATCATTAACGGGCTTAATGGAATGGCAATAACCGTCGCAAATTTCAGTAGCGTCATGGCAGAACTCTCAAATGATGTAGTAAAGTTTTCCTTTGTTGAAATTGAAGACGATCAATTCACGCAGTTAGATGACAAGACCATTACAAAGGCCGAAGTAACCAATGAACCTGTTTATTTGTACAAAGTATTTGAAAACGTTGCGGGCAAAAAAGTAGGATACCTCGTATATACAGGCTTTCGATTTTCATACCACTCTGAATTAAATGAAGCATTTGCCTTCTTTAAATCCGAAGGAATTGATGAATTGGTCTTGGATCTTCGTTTTAATGGCGGAGGAGCCGTAATCACTTCTGCTTACCTGAGTAGCATGATTTATGCCGCGGGTGCTACTCAAGATTATAGCGAATTAAGATTCAATGACAAGCATCCAGAAGAGAACTTTACCTACACTTTTGAAAATCAAATAGCTATTTACAATGCAGACGGCCAATTTTTAGGTGAAGAAACTGCCAACAGGCTTTCAACCTTAAATAATCTATACGTTTTGGTGTCTGATGGTACCGCATCTGCCAGTGAAATGCTCATAAATGGATTAAGACCCTATATGTCTTTTGTAAAATTAATTGGAACTACAACCTATGGAAAAAACGTGGGTTCGATTACCTTGTATGATAATGCAAGCTCTGATTTCAGAAACAAACCTTTGGACAAAGATCATAAATACGGAATGCAGCCTATTGTTTTTCAATACTACAATTCTGTTGGTGAAAGTGAATTCGGAAATGGTTTTAGCCCAGACATTGAAGTTAAGGAATGGTACAACTGGTATAATATCCTGCCCTTAGGTGATGAAAACGAACTTCTTTTAAAAACGGCTTTGGAT
>CAYQPI010000132.1:0-7238 GCA_964419405.1 uncultured Flavobacteriaceae bacterium | reverse complement strand
TCAGGCTCACTGGGTGGTATGGGCATTTCGAAAAATGCATTGATATCTCCTGCCTTCTGAATAATAGCATTTAATCTCATGTTCGTGTAAGCCTGTGGAAAATTCTCTTGTGTTACAACAATACCTCTGGGTTCGGTGGTCATTGTTTCATCAGAAGCTTCGTTGTTTTTTTTGTTAGGAGACTGACACGAAAATTGTATGCCAAAAATCAGTGTGAATAGTAAAAGTACCGGTAGTTTTCTCATTTTTTTTAGAAATTATACATAGGTTTTAAGTCAGAAGGTATAATTCAAAATATTCCAATTCATATCCTCTGCTTTTATTCTATTCTTTCCATTATCAAAGTTATTGAATAAACTCGGTGCTAACAACAGTTTTTTACTTAGTCCTTTTCCGATAAAGAATTCAATGCCTTTTGTGACCCTTCACTGCCCAATTCCACTGCTTTTGAATAACATTTTATCGCTTCTTCTTTTTGCTCATATCTAAGGTAAGCCTCCCCTAATGAATCCCATAAATTTCCGTCTTCAGGGAACAATTTCACATTGAGTTTAAATAGTTCTAGGGCCCAGGCCGGAGCGTCTTCCTTTTTCAATCTACTATAACCCAAACGGTTTAGAGCAGAGGGATCATCTAAACTATGATTCAATTCCTTCTCTAAAAATCCAGGTAAATTTCCAGCATTTTCAGGTGGATTCTCATGCATAAATTCATGAATCAATTCATATATATTTTTTGATAATGGTCGAGCCAAATACCTTGTATCAAAAATCATTTTACTAATCTCCCGAGCCACATATTCTGATTCATTTCCTAAAAACGCATTTGTCAGGTAAATCACAACAATATCATGCTCAACATGTCTGACAAAATCAGCAAAATACAAGCCATTACTACCATTATGCGCCACGGTTTTAGTCAATTTCTCATTTTTGGATATGGCCCAACCATAGCCATAAAATGAGGTCCTTTTATCATTTTCAGCCACATGCGGTTCTTCGAGTAACGCCGTTGACTGGGCTGATAACACGACATTGTCTTTTAAAGCCTTATGCCACTTATACAGATCTTTAACACTTGAATGAAGGTCTCCCTTTCCTATGCTATACCAGTGTTTATCAGTATAAGGAAGATGCTCTTGTGTTGTTCCCCAATCAGCCCATTTCTCATCAGTTCTATGATAGTAATATCCATGTGCGAGTCTTTCCGGGCTAAAGCTGATGCTTTTATATCCGGTACTATTCATGAACGCAGGTTTAAAGAAATGTTCATGAAGAAAAACGTCATATGGTTGTTTTGAAACAGATTCCAAAATAGCCGTAAGCATAATATAGTTTGCATTGGCGTATTGATACCTTGTACCCGGTTCGGTTTGTAATTCTGATTCAAAAAAATCAATTAAAAACTGCTCCTTACTAGCTTCATCATATCTAAATCCTCCCGTTTTATTCGAAATTCCCGAGGTATGAGTTAATAATTGATGAATACTAATATCCTTTTTATCAAGAGGCACCTCATCGAAGTAGGCACTAATTTTATCAGTTGTTTTTAGTTTCCCCTGTTCTACCAGTTTTAGAATAGATGAAGCCGTAAACTGCTTTGTTACAGAACCAATATTAAACACTGTCGACGCAGTATTAGGAATCTTATTTTTCCTGTCTGCCCAACCATATCCTTTAGCTAAAATTATTTCTCCTTTTATCGAAACTAAAACAGCTCCCGAAAAACCATTTTTTTCACTCTCTTCCAGATAAGAATCAATTTTATGAAAAAGTGCTGAATTATTATTTTGTGCTTCAGTATTTCCAATTGAAAAACTTATAATGGTGAATAGGATTATTCTGGAAGTTAAATTCATAACATATTGTTTGATTGATGAAGAATAAGTATGCACCTGATCAACTTTGTTACAATATTTATCAATTTTTTCTACCTTTTGGTATCATGATGTTTTTTACTGTACACACGGCCCATTACGTTAATTCGAACAGGTAAATCCAATATTTTTTGCCCAAATACTCAATTTCCCTGGTCTTTTGAAATCCTTGTTTCTCATAAATGGCTCTGGCCACATTCATAAATTCTGAGGTATGAAGTGCTATATGCGTCTCTTTGGTAAGTAATGCATGCTCTATGCAAAGATTCGTCAGTTTTTTGCCAATCCCCCTTCCCCTGAAAGCGGTGTTTACACCTAAAAATCGAATATAACTCCAATTCTCTTTGAATAGTTCAGTAGGGTTTCCACTTGAAACCAGGTAAATCATACCAATTAACTCTGCATCTTTCTCGCAAATAAAAACCGTACTTCTGCCTATCAATTGCTTCAAATGATCATCGCTATGGAGAAAAAAATTCATTTTACTCCAATTGTCATTTGAAAGAATCTTAGCAAATTCCGAATAAGATTCGATGCCAAGAGACTTTAGACGATCAAAATCTGTAGAATTGGCTTTACGATATGTGAGTACTTCTTTCAAGTCCTTATTTAATGGTCACTACATGATTAGTTATCTTGAGACACCGCATATAAATCTATCTTTTGCTTCTACATATCCAACTATGTTCAAAACAAAGATACAATTGATTACTTCTATCGACTCTAATCCCTACTTTTCATTATTCGTTATGATTTCCAGTTGCTCTTGATAGGCCTCAATTCGCCCCCGAGCTGTGCCGTCAATCAATAAAATAATCACCAGCATGGCTATTGTTGTGATCATACTTGCCCTCCAGAGGGGTGACTTCAAAAAGATGATAAGAAGAGAACATACAGCAATAATTAGAGGAATTGCTTTGAAAACGATGGTTTTATACTCGTTGATAGCAGCCTCGATACGTGTAAATTCTGAGTCTACAAAAGCAGAGGCGTCTTCTGTATAGGCTTTTTCAAATTGATGAACTCTTGCTTTATTGGTGTAAAACAGACCCAGCCCAATGGTCATCAATAAAACCCCAGCAACCAAAGTAGGAATAATATAAGCTTTGGCCATTTCGGTTTTTCCCAGCTGCCAAAATCCTAAACTTGCCATTAAAAATAAAATGGCAAATAAGATGAAAAAACGTGTGGAGAACACTTCGGCCTTGGCCCATTCTGTGGCTAATTTTAAAATTTCAATGTTTAGTTCATTTTATATTTTTCTCTGTACTGAGTTGGGCTGATGCCTTCTTTCTTTTTAAACAAGCGAGAAAAATAAGGCGGATATTCAAAACCCAATTCATAGGCAACTTCAGCGATCGATTTATTGGGATTCAATAAAATATTCTTGGCCTCATCGATCAAGTACAATTGCAAATGCTCCGTTGAAGTTTTTCCTGTTTCTTTCTTCAGCGTATCACTAAGGTAACGCTGAGATACAGCTAAATGATTCGCAATTTGCTCAATGCTGGGAATCCCTTTTTCCTGTACCTGCCCCGAATCAAAATAGTTCCTCAACTGTTGATTAAACTGCTCCAACAGATCATTTGACAATTCCTTTCGGTTTAAAAACTGCCTCTCGTAAAACCGATTGGCATATTTAAAAAGGGTACTGAGTTGTGAAATGATGATGTCCTTACTGAATTCGTCCTGATTGTTTTGGTATTCTATATCAATACTTTGCACGATAGATTCGATCTGCTTTTCCTCTTTGGGTGAAAGGTGAAGCGCCTCATTTACTGAATAAGAAAAGAAGCCATACTTCTTGATCTCATGCGCTAACTCAGTTCCTTTGATAAAATCTTCGTGAAAATTGATCGAAAACCCTTTTTGTTCAAACACCACGCTACTATCCCATTGCAGTACTTGCCTAGGGGCGATAAATATCAGTGCCCCATTGGTAAAGTCATACTGTGTGCGCCCATAGTTTAACGCACCTTTTACCACCTTTTTCAAGCTAATGGAATAGCAATCATTCGTAATAGGTGGTGAACTCTCTTTTGGGCAGGGAAGAAAACCATCTCCAATGGCAGAAAACACACTTAACATAGGGTGCTCAGGACCTGTAAGTTCTAAATATTCTATATAGGCTGATAATGTTTTAAAATGCTGCATCTTCGCTAATTTACAAATTCCACGTAATTCCGGTTTCCTTTTCTGAAAGATCCCATAACCTTTTTGACACGGCCTTATCTTTGGCATGTGGCTCAATTTTATGTGCCCCAACTGGACCTACCCAATTGCTTCTTCCTGTTGGGCCATAAAAACCACTTTGGTCTAAATTTGATTCTGTTGCACACATTAATTGCGGATAAGCTCCTTTTTCAGCCGATTGTACCAATGGTGAAAGCATCATTAGCCTATAAATGATTTTCATCATAAAACCACCACTGGTATTTATCAAGTTCGTTCTTGAAGCACCAGGATGACAGGCATAGGCTTTAACAGCTGTTCTACCCCCTTTTTCCAATCTATTTTGCAACTCGTAAACGCTCATAATTTGCGCCAATTTACTCTGGCTATAGGCTGTGTTGGCATTATATCCCTTATCCCAATTCATATCATCAAAATTGATGGTTTTTATCCCCATATCGTAGCCCATACTACCAACAGTCACAATACGTCCTTTCGATTTCTCAATAAGCGGAAACAGCAAGGCTTGAAGTGTAAAATTGCCATAGTAATTTGTTCCCATCTGACTTTCCCAGCCATCTACTGTTAAGATTTGTTTAGGTACTTGGGCAATTGCTGCATTGCAGATCAAGGCATCTATTTTAACAACCGTTTTGACAACCTCTTCGGCAGCTTTCTTTACAGAAGCTTGTTCTGACAAGTCCATTTTTATAGCTAAAACATCTATATCGTTTCCCTGTTCTTGTTTTAAGGTTGTAATAGTGTCTTCTGCTTTCTTTGAGTTTCGATTAAGCATCACTACTTTTGCTCCCTTAGACAGCAAAATCCTTGCTGCTTCAAACCCAGTACCACTGGTAGTACCGGTTATCACATACGTTTTCCCTTTTTGAGATTTCATTAACTCAGGTGTCCATCCTTTTTTTCCAAATTGATCTGTCTTCATGATTGATTATTTTTCATGTTTAAAATAATACGACAAAGGTAAGATGCAAGCTTTCATTCCGTTTTACACAGATTTTCGAATCTCGTATACTTTTTGGTTATTCATAAAAAAACAAGTATTTTGAATTCAATCAAAGTCAATCTTATTTCAGTTTATCAATCAATTCCAATTCTTTAGCTCTATTTAAACCCATTCCGACCGCCTCAGTTCCATAGGCTATTTCTTTATTGATGTCAGATCGATACCAATTCATGCAATCATTCAACGTAGATTCAATAGGTGTGAATTCAAAGCCTGTTTTGACCAGTTTTGTATTGCTGATCCGCATAAATGCGTCTTCAGACAAGGGTGTCCACAAGGGCAGATCACTGAATGCTGACACCTTATTAGCAGTTAAAAATTCTTCGCTGGCCCAGATCAGTTCCGATCGAGAATTGAATTGTTTTTTGGCTCCTTCCAAAAAATCCCTCCAAGTCAAGGCATTTTCCTTAGGACCTGTACAATTATAAACTCCTGTCAAATTATGTTCTGCGGCCATGATCGCAAACCTGCCCATATCCTTTACATCAATGAACTGCAGGTGATCCAATCCTGAACCGGGTGCAATCATCGCTTCATTTTGATGAAGTCTTAAACACCAATATAAGATGTCTAAAGCCGGGTCTCTCCATCCTTTTATGGGTCCTCCTCGCAAGATGGTATGATTATTCTTAAACCTCTCTTTTACGAATAGCTCAGCCGCCAGCTTCTCTTCAGGATAATCCCATTCGTTCTTGGCGAGATTGAGGCTTACGACCTCATCTTTTTCTTGCAACCCAATCTTCTGAAAATTATTATAAACTGCAATACTGGAAATATAAATATAGTGCTTTGTATGATTCTGCAAGGCAGCGGTGGCCTGATCTACCAGTATTGATTTTTCTGGCCAGACATCGATAATCAAATCCCATTCTTGATTTTTTAAAGGCTCATAGGCCTCTACCCCTTGTTCTCTATCTCCTTTTATAAGCTCCAGGTTTGGGTATAAGGTCGGGTTTGTAATCCCTCTGTTAAACAAGGTAACCGAGTGCTTGTTTTGCAAAGCCGCATCAACTATGGCTGGCCCAACAAAAAAAGTTCCGCCCAACACAAGGATGTTTAACTTCTTAGAAGATCCACAAGAAAATAAAGGGCTCATGCTTAAAAAAACACCTGCCGATAATGTGTCAGCTATAAACTCCCTACGTTCCATAAACTCGTTTAATGTGGGTTCAACTTACCGTCTTTTAAAGTTTCAAAAAAGCAGCTTACCTTGTTTTCCGTACTTTTAAGATACTTATTTAGCATCAAAACATGATAAATAATGAAGGGGTCTAAAGTTAATTCAACTGCTAAACCTTGTACACCATTAAACCATTTAATACGAACCTAAACAAATAACTATTCGACTGCGATGAACATACGCCTTGCACATAAGATTTGATTTGAAAATTTTGTAGAAAATGCCCTCATTTTTCAGATTGTCATATTTAACAAAACATTGAAGCCTTATGCTAGAGCAATCTTTCTATCGAAATCCTAAATGAGGCAAAACTGACATCTATTTGGTACCATAGCTTACTATTGTTGTTTTATTAAATAAACTATCAGTTACTTCAATAATAGGGTTGTTCCCTTTTTCAGCTTTTAATATTATTCTTCCGTCTTTTTCCGAATCACTAATCTTTGCAATGCTCAAATCATTCTCTGTTTCATGCCAAAAGACAATGCGATCTCTAATTCCCTTGGAATCCTGAAGATCAGCATTAATAGTCATAAACGCTATGTTTGGTGCAGCATAAAGATATATAGCTTCTCCTCCAAATTCTCCTCCATAATCCATTCCAAGACCAATACTATTATCATCATCACTAAACCCATAACCTGATCTTTCTTCTCCTTTCTCGTCATTAAAAAACAAAGACCATCCTTCATTTAATCGATTATGATATTTTCCTCCAAGGAATAGTTTTCCATGTTTTCCTAAATGAATTCTATCCATTCCATGCTCGTCCAAAAATACAAGCCCATTTAAAGTGTCTTTTCTTTGTCTAAATTCATTATTGATCGGAAACCCCATTGCCATTCTAGGATGGTTGTTTTCATCATGAATAACGATTCCCTTGGTATAAATAATACCATCTGTAGTAGCCTTTTGAACAGGATTTATATACATCCAACCAGTTCCAATGACTAAGGCAATAATTACTAAGGTTTGAATCTTATTTG
>CAYQPI010000131.1:0-4119 GCA_964419405.1 uncultured Flavobacteriaceae bacterium | reverse complement strand
CGTGTTTGATTCATTTTTAAAACCGGGTTCACGGCAGGCTACCTTGCCGCCGGGCTTACCTAAATCAGTTTTTGATCAATTGCCAGAAAGAACGGGCGTCTATTATTTCAGAGATGAAAAGGATGAGATCATTTATATTGGAAAGGCCCTGAATATCAAAAAAAGAGTCCTAAGTCATTTTTATGATAAAAAAAATAAAGAAGTGGCCATGTGTCAACAAACTGTGAACCTCACCTTTGAAGTTACGGGTTCAGAGCTAGTGGCTTTATTATTAGAATCGGCTGAAATAAAGCATCATTATCCGATGTACAATCGTGCTCAGCGAAGAAAAAATGAGGGATTTGGCATTTTCAGCTATGAAGACAGGTCTGGACTCATTCATCTGGCCTGGAATAGTTTAAAAAATGTACCACAGCCGATTTGCAAATTTTACAATACCACAGAAAGCAGGCGATTCATGGAGTTGGTTTGTGAAAAATTTGATCTCTGCCCAAAATATTGCCATTTGCAATCTAATGTCAATTCTTGTTTTCATTATCAAATAAAGAAATGTAAGGGAATATGCCGGGGCGAAGAAGATATAAACTCCTATAATGAACGTGTACGTCAGGCCATCGCCTATATGAATCATGACAGCAAAAGCTATGTAATACCGCAAAGAGGGAGGCATCATGAGGAAAGAAGCTTTGTGTTGATCGAGAATGGTATCTACCAGGGCTATGGTTTTATTGATCAGGATCAACAGGTCTCTACCCTTTCAGAACTAAAAGAATTTTTGATATTAAAAAAAGACAACCGAGATGTGCAAAGAATCCTTAGAAGCTTTAGAAATAGGAATGAGAGTAAATTTATGTTACTCGAAGAAGCAACAAGTTTCCTGATTTAATAAATTACATCAATAAATCATTGTATCATTATATCATTGTATCATTATATCATTACATCATTAACCCCTATGTGCTATCAAACAAAAATCACTAAGAAGAAAGAAGAATTGCAGAAAAAATTTGATGCTAAAATTACGGGCTTGGATGATTTTGATCCGAGTGAGGTCATCAAGGCGTTTGACTTTCCAAAAACACCGGTAATTACAGATCAGGAGGAACACGAAATCCAGTTATACCAATGGGGTCTCATTCCCTATTGGGCAGATGAAAACTGGAATAGGAACTATACCTTAAATGCACGAATAGAAACCTTAGAAGAAAAGCCCTCCTTTAAAAATATTGTGAGCAACAGGTGTTTGATCTTGGTCAATGGATTTTATGAATGGCAACATGTAAATGGTTCGAAAATCAAATATGACATTGGTTTTAATAACGAAATTTTTGCCTTGGCTGGTTTATATGATCACTGGGCAGACACCAAAACATATACCGTTGTTACAACAGCAGCTCACGGAATTATGAAAGAAATTCACAATACAAAATTAAGAATGCCGATTGCTTTATACGACAAAGAAGAAATGATGACCTGGTTACACGGAGGTCAGGTAAACCCACGATTTGATTTTACCACAAACCCTGGATTGTATCAACAGCATACCTTGTTTTAAAAGAAAATCCCCGAGACAAGGATCTCAGGGATTTCTCAAAAATAACTCAAAATTACTACAAAATTACAATTCCTTTATTTCGATATTCTTCCATTTCACTTTGATACCACCACCATCATGAATCTGTAACGCAACAGAACCTTCTCCGGCTCCAATTTTGGCGTCTGTAATGGTAATCATTTCAACACCATTCAAATAGGACGTAATGGTATCACCATTAACGACAATCTTCATTTGATTCCACTCACCTTCTTTTAACACTTCTTCTTTAGCTGCTTCAGGCTTGATCAACCATCCTCTTCCATAAGATTCATATACCCCTCCAGTATGTTTTCCTTTAGGAGCTACTTCTACCTGCCATCCACTTACCTTAGTACCTTCAATGGTTGATCTGATAAACACGCCACTATTACCATCAGCCTCTTGCTTGAATTCAAGATTAAGCTCAAAGTTTTTATAATGTTTATCTGTAGCCAAATAGCCATAAGCCTTATCAGGACCACTTTCGCAAATCAACAATCCATCTTCCACATACCATTTTTCAGTTCCATAAGCTGTCCAGCCACTGAGGTCTTTGCCGTTAAACAAACTCGTTTGTGCTATTAAAACAGGTCCTAAACCTAAAAATACTAACAACATTAAAATACTTACTCGTTTCATTACTTCTTACATTTAAATTTATACTTAGATTATATATTTTATCTCTTATCTTTCTTTTTAATCAGGCCCTCTTTTTCCTAATAAAACAGCAGCGACCTCCTTCCATCCATCCATACGCTCATGCGAACTGTCATTTTGCACAGCATTATGTGGTTGGCTAAACAGGAGCGTTCTACCCTCAAAAAAATCCAAATTTTTGAAATGATCATCAATCATGATATCTCCTTTAATACAGGTTTTCGTTCCGCAAAGAACCAGCTGTTTCCAAGAAATAAATGGAAAAAATTCTTCCATCCAATAATACTTTTCTTGCAAACTATTAGGATATTCCATCGCCGATGACACCACAAATAATTCGTAATGCTGATTCAACTTTTCCATCACTTCAACAGCACCGGGCATTACTGGAGCATCTCTAAAAAAACCTCTTTGCTTTACAAGCTTCTGGCAATTCGGGAAAGCATCATTTTCAGTGAGCCCCATGGTTTCCTCCATGGTGATTCTTGTACCAGATGCTTCAAACTCTAATTTTATCAGTTGCTTGTAAACATCAGCAAGCACCCCGTCCATATCAACTAGTAATGTTTTTTTGGGCTCCATTTGACTTCGTTCCTTTCTTGACACTTTAAATGTACATATTAACAAGGTCATAGAGAATAATTTTCGCCCTACAACCTATCTTGTCTTATAAAAGTCACGTCAAATGATATCAATGCACCAAATAAATGCTGATCAAGGTGGGTCCTTAAAGTAATCTAGCCAGGAAGTTTTACTGTGACCTTTACAGTATCACCTGCTGTAAAATCACTAAGCAAACTTGTGTCGAGCATTTTGCCATCCTTATAAACTTCCATGGAAGAAACAGCTGAACTACGCTCCATCTCAATATAAAAATCTGCCCCTCTGAACCTGCGGTGCACTTCAACCCTGTTCCATTCATCGGGGAGTTGTGGCTGGATCTTCAATCCTTCTCTCTCCCCTTTTAAACCAAACAATCCGTCTATTAAGCAGCGATAGATCCAATGTACCGTACCTGTATTAAAGAGCTGGCTAGACCTGCCCGCTGTCTTAGGAAATTGCTTATAAGCGCCCCGATAATAATTAGGAATAAAAACGGGTAGTTGGCCTCGTTGAATGAAATCCTTATCATCTGAACCTGGAATCATTTTATCAATCAACTTAAAGGCATCATTTTTATACCCTTTGGTATAAAGTGCATAAATATAAAAAGATGCTGCATGGTTATATACTGATCCGTTTTCAGCTGAACCCGGATGCTTTTGGGTTACCCTACCAACATCTTCACGCATTTTTGTAAAGGAAGGACTTAGCATCTCAACACCATAAGGAGTTTCCAATTCTTCTCTCACCGATTGTATAAGCCGATCTTCTTTTGAATGATCTGCCGCTTCACTTAATAAGGACCAGGCCTGTGGATTTAAGAAAATGCGACCTTCAGGGTCTTTTTGAATTCCAAAGACCACATTGTCATCAGTAATACCTCTTGCATACCAATTGCCATCCCATAAATGCTTATTGACAGCCTCATTCAAAGCTTCAATACCTGCTTCAAATTCACTTTGCTCAGTAAGTATCTCAAAGTCTTCACAAATCTCCAGCCAGGTTTTTAGGGCATATGAGGTAGCCAGACTCAACCAGCCAGAAACACCTTTCCCTTTATAGCCCACCATATTCATCGGGTCACACCAGTCACCCTGATTGATATAATTTAAACCTCGTTCATCTCTATTTTCAAGCAACCAGATCATCGCTTTAGTGATATGCTCTGCCACTGTAACTTCTTTATCACTATCTGCAAAACGAACCATCTCATGTAAAATAGTATCATCATTCGTCTCATCTAAATATGCTTTCAGACAGACTGGTAACCATACACAATGATC
>CAYQPI010000130.1:0-3087 GCA_964419405.1 uncultured Flavobacteriaceae bacterium | reverse complement strand
GAAGGAAATGATCATTTGTCAAGAACGATTACAAATCATTTATACGATGCCAATGAGGTGACACGAGTTTCTCAAAGTATTGTACTTGGAATAGGTGGTGCGAAAGTGGTTGAAGCGCTTGGTGGATCTGATGTTTATCATTTGAACGAAGGCCATGGTCTTCCTGCATTTTATTATTTAAGAGATCAGGGAGTTAAGAAAAATCAATTGGTCTTCACAACGCATACTCCGGAAAAAGCGGGTAATGAAGAAAGAGATGCACGTCATTTAAACAGATGTGGATTTTTTGGACGCAATCTGCCTGAGGAAGAATTACAAAAAGAAATGGTGAACGGTGGTATGGTCAATTATACTGTCGCCGCTTTAAGAATGGCTAAAAAAGCCAATGCCGTTTCAAAACTGCATGCTAAAGTAGCCAAAGACATGTGGAAAGATTATCCAGGAACCTGTTCTATCATCCCGATTACAAATGCACAGAACCAGAGCTTCTGGCAGGATAAAAAAATTAAAAGTACCTGGGAGAGAAAACAGGTAAAAGCATATAAAAAGAGAAAAGCTGAATTAAAGCAAGATTTGTTTAATGAAGTTTTAGCTCAAACTGGTAAAACAATGGATCCCAACGTACTGACTTTTGTATGGGCGCGTCGTTTTGCTGGTTATAAAAGAGCTGATTTATTACTTCATGATCTTCAAAGATTTGAAAGACTTATTTCTAATGAGAAGTATCCTGTTCAGATCATTTGGGCCGGTAAGCCTTACCCATATGATTATTATGCCATTGACATCTTTAATCATCTGGTAAATTATTCTAAACAGAAAGGTAATCTGGCTGTATTGGTTGGGTATGAAATTGACCTGTCGCGCAGATTGAAAGATGGTTCTGATGTATGGTTAAATACCCCGCGAATTACACGTGAAGCTTCAGGAACAAGCGGAATGACAGCGGCCATGAACGGATCGGTAAATGTTTCGATCAATGACGGATGGATTCCAGAATTTCAAAAGAATGGCAAGAACTGTTTCGTTCTTCCAGAGGTTGATTATAAATTACCTCACTGGGATCAGGATAAAATGGATGCCGACAATTTATATGAGATTTTGGAAAATAAGGTCATACCAACCTATTACGATGCTCCAGAAGCATGGCAAGACATTGTTTTTAAAGCGATTGATGGAGTTATTCCGGCATTTACAAGCCATCGAATGGCAGATCAGTACTATAAAAAACTGTTCTAATCTGAACTAGAAAATAGTTTTTAGAATAAAGGTCAAAAAATGGATTAAAATTCATTTTTTGACCTTTTCCTTTTTGAATTCATTCAGATCAAAAAAAACCAATTGATCAGATATCCTAATTCCTTTGTATAACTTAATAGAAATGGAATTACACAAAAAAAACCTGACAGAAATTCTGTCAGGTTAGGTTAGTTTCAAAACTTTTCCCCCGAGTATTTTGAAACGCAATTCGAAATTACGAATTTTTTTCTATTATGTACTAATTACACATTAAAAATGTTTAAGAATTATTAACAGAATTGACACTTAGATTAAACACGCTAAAAATCAACAACTTATACATATCATATTTTTGAAACACCTTAAATACAGTAGCATCAGCAATCAATACTTTAGAGGATTGCGACACATTTATGATGAATTTAAAAGCATCATTTCCTCGAATTTTGTTAATAATTCTAATTAAAAATGCCCCAGAAATGAAATTTCTTTTGAAGGATTTTTAAAAAATGCTTGATTTTGTTCAACTCTCATTATTTTTTGTTCAGGTTTACCGAAACTTTATGAACATAATAGATTGATTTTCAATATTCAAGTCAGATTTCAGTCAATTTTCGCATAGAAATGGCCTTCCTTTAAGGAATTCATATAATAAATGAAAAATGATTATTTTTAAGAAAAGAAATTCTTTATGAAACAATACAATTCCATAGGAGAATTACTGATAGATTATCGTCAGGAAAATAACATGTCTCAACTTGACCTGTCCTCGCTTATTGATGTTGACATAAGAACCATACAACGCTGGGAGAAGGACATCACACTGATCAAACCAGACAAAGAAAAAGAAATCGTTGAAGAAACCCTACTACCCTATCAACTCATAAGAAATCTAAATGCTACTGTACCCATTCCTACCTTCTATGATTTTCGGATCAGAAAATATTCATTGAATAGGTTAAACAATGAACTTCCAAATGCCGATTGGTTTAAAGATCGGGTAAAGGAGTTTTCAAATCGAATAAGAACTATTGATTTGTCCACAGACAGTGATTTTCTCTTTAAAGATTTGATTTTACAAAAAAACAAACAGGAACTCATTTCAAAGAATGTTTTGTTAAAGGCCATTGAATTATTGCCAGAACTCAATTTGATCATCATGGATGATTTTCAAAATTATTCTGGTCATTGTATTGTTCTGCCTCTTTCGGATGTTGTCTATAAAAAATTAAGGAATCGGGAAATAAAAGATACCGAAATCAAATTGACTGATCTGGTGAATTATAAAACACAGGAAAGACCCGTTTTTTTTAATTATGACATCACGGCAGACTGCAATGATAATGTCTTTTATCTGGCCCATCAATATTTAGACTTTTTTAAAAGTATTGATTCAAAAGAGTATGAATATTGTTCGTATACCATGCGTTATGATTCTTATGATGTCAACGATCAGCTTGGTTTGGAATTAGTATGGGAAGAACCCGTGCAAAAAGACTTTTTGGGACAAGATTATCACCCAAGGTTTTATGCCGGTAATTTTAAATCCTACTTTGCATCAGAATAAAAATATATCTATTGAGATAATACTTTTTTTAGGGACTGAGTAAACTGTTTCATATGTTCCATTTTCCCTGTACTTATTCGTGCCCAATTTTCTAATGGAGGAAAGGGTCTTCCAATCAGAATATTTTCCCTTTTCATCTGAGCCTGCAATTGAGAAATAGGCCTTCCCGATTCAAAGAATACAAAATTGGAATGTGAAGGAACATATCGAAGTCCTAATTCCTTCAGACTTTTATACAGGTACAATTTTGCTTCCATATTTTTCGCGATACTGTATTTATAAAA
>CAYQPI010000129.1:0-6541 GCA_964419405.1 uncultured Flavobacteriaceae bacterium | reverse complement strand
GGCCAAAAAAGCGTTGCATTTAGGCCTTTCACAACATCCTTCTTCAGTTCCCTTAAAGCTTATACATGTTGAGCTTCTCATTTTAGATGAAAAACTAGATAAAGCAGAAAAAATATTGGATCAGCTTAAAGAAATTGAGCCATCTAATGAAGATGTCTATATTCAGAAAGCAACAATTTTTTCGAAAAAAGGCAAGCATCAGGAAGCGGTTGATAATTTGAAAACAGCCCTGTTATATGCTGATGAAGATGCTGAGATTTTATCCATGATCGGTATGGAATATTTGTTCCTGGAAGATTTTGATACAGCGCGTTTTAATTTCGCAAAAAGTCTGGATGTCGAGTATGAAAACTATTCATCATTATACAATGTGATTTATTGTTTTGACATGATGAAAAAGCATACTGAAGCCATTGACTATTTACAGGCCTATATTGAAAAGGAACCCTATAGTGAAATAGCCTGGCATCAATTGGGCCGACAATATTATATCGTGTATGATTATCAAAATGCCCTACAGGCATTTGAATATTCTATTTTGATCGACGATCAGTTTATTGGTGCTCATTTGGAAAAGGCAAAAACTCTGGAAGAATTAGGTCATTATGAAGAAGCCATCGTTTTTTACCATAAAACAATGGAGCTGGATACGCCAACTTCCTTTGCCTATCTTAGAATTGGTAAATGCTATGAAAAACTAAAATCGACCAAAGACGCGATAGATTTTTATAATAAAACTGTCAATGAAGACCCTTTATTGGATAAAGGATGGTTGGCACTAGCAGATATTTATATAAACAATAAGAATTATCACAAGGCATTGTACTTTATTAATAAGGCTTTGGGAATTGATGAGGAAAATAATTTGTATTGGCATAAATTCGCTGAAATCAATCTGAAATTAAACCTATTCGAAGAAGCCGCAAGAGCTTATTATAAGTGTATTGGTCTACAGGATGATCGTATGGAGGTTTATGTAGCACTTGCAGATGTGTTACATTTTTTGGGAGAATTCCATGAATCGATCAGGGTCTTATTAGATGCCAGAGAGTCTTATAAGGATATGGCTGAAATTACCTACCGTTTAGGGGGACTGCACTTTTTGGTTCAAAAAGAGAAAGAAGGGTTGTTCTTTTTTGAGAAGGCTTTAAAAACTGACTTCGAATACCTAATAATAGCAGAAGAATTGTACCCCACTGTCATGCTCCGATTAGAAGTTAAAAATATGATCAACAAGTTTAGAAATTTAGACTAGATCGAATTCCAATACCTATTTAAATTGCCCTCTTTATATCAATTTTCGCTACACAAATTTAGTTATCTTTGGCTTTCAAATTTTAGCTTGATATTGTGGGGAAAAGAAATCTGAAAGATTATTTTGTTATTGCTTTAAAAGGAGTTGCTATGGGAGCTGCTGATGTTGTTCCGGGTGTTTCTGGAGGAACCATTGCTTTTATTTCGGGTATATATGAAGAACTTATTGATTCAATCAGTAATGTCAAGGTCAGTACTTTTAAATTATGGAAGGAAGAAGGATTCACTTCCATGTGGAAATCACTCAACGGTAACTTCCTTCTTTCGCTGCTTGTTGGAATCGGAATAAGTATTATAAGCCTCGCGAGATTGATCAAATACCTGCTTGAAACACAACCGGTTTTGATATGGTCTTTCTTTTTTGGCTTAGTGTTGGCAAGTATTATTTATGTGGCGAAACAAATAGAAAGATGGAATGTAGGGACTATGATTTTGTTGATTAGTGGTGCGCTTGTGGCCTATTTTATTACCACCTTAACACCTCAGGTAACCGATGCGTCTTATCCCTATATCTTTTTATCAGGAGCTTTGGCGATTTGTGCCATGATACTTCCTGGGATATCAGGGAGTTTTATTCTCTTGTTATTAGGAATGTACAAGCCTGTTCTGGATGCAGTTCACGATAGAAATATTGGGTTATTAACGACTTTAATGGCAGGCGCCGTGATTGGTTTGTTATCTTTTTCACGTCTGTTGAAATGGCTTTTTAATCATTATGAAAATATGACCCTTGCTGTACTGACCGGATTTATCATCGGTTCCTTGAATAAGATATGGCCTTGGAAACAGGTGCTTAGAGCAGAAGAGATCAATGGAAAAATAAAAATTTTAGAAGAAATTAGTGTGCTTCCTCAATCATACCCGGGAGAAGCGCAATTGGGCTATGCCTTGTTATTGGCAGCTATAGGATTTGCCTTTATCTTACTTCTTGAAAAATTAGCTATAGAAAAAAAATAAGGCATGCCAGAACGTACAAGATCATTCTTAGATAAATTCTTACTCTTTGTGAAAGGAGTAGGAATGGGCGCAGCGAATAAGGTGCCTGGTGTATCTGGAGGACTGGTAGCATTTGTAACAGGGTTTTACGAAGAGTTGATATACTCTCTTCAAAAAATAAATAGAAAGGCTTTAAAACTGTTAGTGAATGGTCGTTTTAAGAGTTTGTATCAATATGTAAATGGCCGCTTTTTATTGTTGGTTTTTGCAGGAAGTACCTTTAGTTATTTTTCTGTATCTCGGGTGCTTGATTTTTTGATTCAGAATTATGAATTATATGTTTGGGCCACTTTTTTTGGAATGATACTGGGCTCTATTTATTATGTAGCGAAAGATTTTAACGACTTTTCAAAAACCACTATTAGTACCATGATCGTTGGAGTTGCCATCGGTGTTTCTATTAGTTTTATGAGTCCCGCCAAGGAAAATGACAATTTATGGTTCGTATTTTTTTGTGGGATCGTTGGTGTTTCAGGGATGACCCTGCCGGGCTTGTCAGGGTCCTTTATATTAATTTTGATGGGTAATTATGTATTGCTGCTGGTAGATGCTGTCAATGAGTTGTACAAAACTCTGGCCGATATATTCACAGGTAATTTTGATTTTCTGAGGGATTCAGTACGCATGCGCTATATGAAAATTATCGCGAGCTTTGGTTTAGGATCTATCTTTGGTCTGGTCATTACGTCGCATATTCTAGGCTTTCTACTCAAAAGGTATCACCAGATCATTACAGCGCTGATCATTGGATTTATAGGAGGCTCCTTGGGAATTGTTTGGCCTTGGAAGCATACCATATTTAAAAAGGAAGATGGCCTAGTACAATACGATAGTCTTGGAAATGAGATTGTTGAGAATTACGAACGCTACCTGCCATCCATGTCAGACCCTACTACCTGGTATGCCCTTTTCTATATTTTATTTGGAATTGTCATCTTGCTCGTCCTCGAACGTGTAGGAAGAGACAAGCTGAAAACTGCTTAAACCAATCTTCTATCAGGTATAAATCGCATTCATGATCAAAACCATGATTATGATAACTATAGGGCCAACAATACCTGCAAAGAATCCTCCGGCTCTAAAATCTTTCTGCTCTAATTTTCCTGTACTGAAAGCTATCGCATTTGGGGGTGTTGAAATAGGTAAAAATAGAGCAGCAGAAGCGCTTAAACCAATTACCAAAGGCAATATCACTTGATTTGAAGAGACCAAAATAATAGCAATAGGTATGAGAATTGTAGTTGTTGCCGTATTGCTCATAAAGTTAGAAAGAATAATCGTTAGCAGCGAAAAAACAGCCATCAGAGCATACAGGTTTAGGTCATAATTACTAATGAGATTTACATAGTGTTCAGCAAGACCCGTCTCTTGAATTGCCAGACCTAAGGATAAACCACCAGCCACCAGCATTAAGGTATCCCAGGGTAATTTTCTAACGTCATTTCCTGATACAATTCCTAATAGTGTCAATAACATAATGGGTAACAAAGAAACTGCTGAAGCAGGGATGCCATGAAGATTTCCGGTTAACCAAAGCGTCAAGGTCAAAAGAAGTACACCAAGAACTACTTTTCTTTTAATTTTAAAAATCTTAGAATTGTCATTGGTTTCCAAATTATCCAAAAAGCTGAGATCAATCGTTGCCACTTTAGGTACAAATTTACTGATAAGAAAAACCCAAAATAATAATACCAGAATAACGGCAACAGGAAAACCAATCATCATCCATTCGAGAAACCCAAATTGAACGCCATGATTGTTCATGGCATCTACGGCAATTGCATTTGGTGGAGAACCTATGATGGTTCCCATACCGCCCAAAGAGGCTGCAGCTGGTATGCCGATCAGCAATGCCTTTGAAAACGGAGCGTTTCTTTCAAGAGTATTAATAAAAGGGATTACGGCAGCAATCATCATCGCTGTTGTTGCTGTATTTGACATGATCATTGAAAAAATGGCTGTTACCAGCATGATCCCTAATAAAACGTTTCTTGGTTTAGATCCGAACTTAGAGATGGTCATTTTAAAAAGTGTTTTGTCAAGGCCGACCTTCTGCATGGCTTCTGCCATTACGAATCCACCTAACATTAACCAGATGACACTGTTTGACCAGGTTTGAACATATTTTGTAACATAGATAGAGGCGTTTTCAGGGTCAATTTCTGCATAATATCCGCCCAGTGCAAAGACCAAAAAACCAAATATCAAAAGCCCTACCGCAAAGGGAGGTACTGCCTCAGTCACCCAGAGACCAATGGAAAAAAACAAGAGAAACAAGACATAAATTTGCGCCTGATCTAAATCCGGACTGTTGATCCAGTAGGTCATCACAAAGGCTAAAATGGCACTCAATAAAAAGTAAATGATCTTTTGTTGTATGTCAACAACATGTTGAATTTTTTTTAAATACCGCATGGATGCGGTCCTAGAATCAGCCATTTTGTAGTTACTTAGTTAATAGAATACAAAGTTACGCTATCTGTAATTTTAAGTCAATAATAGATGAATTATTTACGAAATCGTTTTATTAGGCATAAAAAAAGCCCGGATTATCCGGGCTTTTTTTGATTAAAGTGTTTTTATTCTAAAGCACCTAGGTATCTTTCTGAATCAAGAGCTGCCATACATCCTGTTCCTGCAGCAGTAATGGCCTGTCTGTATTCCTTATCCTGAACATCTCCTGCAGCAAAAACCCCAGGAAGGTTCGTTTTGGTAGATTTACCCTCAGTAATTAGGTAACCTACATCATCCATATCTAAAACACCTTTAAAAATATCGGTATTCGGTTTGTGACCAATGGCCACGAAAACACCTGTAATATCCAGTTGTGTTTTTTCATTCGTGATATTGTTAAATACTTTTACTCCTTCAACAACCTGCTCACCAAGAACTTCCTCTAATTCAGTATTGAACATAACTTCAATATTTTCAGTTTTATTCACGCGATGTTGCATAGCCTTGGAAGCTCTCATATAATCTTTTCTTACCAAAACAGTAACCTTTCGACAAATGTTAGCCAAATAGGTCGCCTCTTCTGCTGCTGTGTCTCCAGCACCTATCACAACAACATCCTGACCTTTGTAGAAGAATCCATCACAAGTTGCACAGGCAGAAACAACACCTCCAATAAGGCGTTGCTCACTCTCTATTCCCAGGTATTTGGCAGTTGCCCCGGTTGAAATGATGACCGTTTCAGCCTCTACAATCTTAGCGTCATCAATGGTAACTTTATGGATACCTCCAACTTCTTTACTAAAGTCAACTTTGGTAGCCATTCCGAATCGAACATCTGTTCCGAATCGCTCAGCCTGATTTTTGAAATCCTCCATCATAGCAGTTCCATCTGTTCCTTTTGGGTATCCAGGATAATTATCAACTTCCGTCGTTGTTGTTAATTGTCCACCCATTTGCATTCCAGTGTATACCACAGGTTTTAAATCTGCTCTAGCAGCATATATTGCGGCGGCATAACCTGCAGGTCCGGATCCAATAATCAAACATTTTATTCTTTCTATAGTGCCATCCATTCGTATTATTTTTTAAAAATTCAGTTAACAAAAATATGCAAATCTATACGTTTAAAATACGTTTCAATATCTTTTTTTTCGATATGTCTATAACCGTAATTAATCGCTAAATTTGATCTCTGAGGTTGACGAAACAATTGACATAAACTTACAGTATTCACTAATCACTAGAAAAAAGGTTCTATGAGCAAGGATTTTAAAAAAATTATTAAGGAAAACAGAGGAGTACTTCTTTATTTTGCCACCAACAGCTGTTCTGTGGGAGAAGCCTTAGAGCCAAAAGTAAGGGATTTGTTAGGTAAAAAATTTCCGAAACTGCATTTTGTTTTTGTAGATATGAATGGGATGCCTGAATTTTCAGCTGCTAATGAGGTGTTTGTAGAACCAACAGTACTCGTTTTTATCGATGGAAAAGAATATATCCGGAAAAGTAGAAATATAGGTGTGGGTGAGCTGGATGCCGCAATGGAAAGATTATATGCCCTTGCCTTTGAAGAATAATATTATTTTTCTTGAATATCTAATATTTAGTTTTATCTTTGCAGCCTTAAAATTGGTAACCATCGGGGTGTAGCGTAGCCCGGTTATCGCGCCACGTTTGGGACGTGGAGGCCGCAGGTTCGAATCCTGCCACCCCGACAAAGTAAAATCCTTTCAAACTTTAGTTTGAAGGGATTTTTTGTTTTCACCCCATTGAAAGCAAG
>CAYQPI010000128.1:0-6427 GCA_964419405.1 uncultured Flavobacteriaceae bacterium | reverse complement strand
GGTTTTTCTCTGTTCTCACAAAGCTCATTGACAATATAATCATAATTGATCAAATATTCCAGTACCGGAATGGCAGGCTGTACCAATACCAATAGGTAGAGATTGAGTAATAAATGACTTATGATTAATTGTTTCATCTTGCTTAAAGGACAAAAGTAGACTAATTAGTCTTTTATTATTATGACTTTTGTCAGGTCACAAAATTAAGCCTATTCCAAACAATAACGCAAATAAAAATGTGCCTAGGGCCAGTTTTTTTAATTCAGGGTCCAATAGCTTTGGGTCTTTGTTTTGATATACCACCATCAGGTGCCTGCCGATAGGTACAAAAGCGATCAAAAACAACAATTGATACCCTGAGGAAAAATGGATCACATTGTATAAGAGGGCCATTAAAAAAGCCGTGCCCAACAAATAAAAATGATAATAACGGGCAAATTCATTTCCTATTTTTACCACGATCGTATTCTTCCCTGCCTTGGCGTCAGATTCCTGGTCTCGCATATTATTGAGGTTCAACACCCCTGCACTCAGGGCTCCTACAGAAACTGCCGGCATAAAAACAGTGAGGTTCAGGGATTTTGCATATAAAAAGTAGGTGCCACAAACACTGAGCAATCCAAAAAATAAAAACACAAACAAGTCGCCAAAACCACTATAACCATAGGCATTGTCTCCCATGGTATATTTGATGGCAGCCACAATGCTCAAAAAACCCAGGACTATGAAAATAAAGCTATACAACAGGTAGGTGGTACCAAAGGCAACATAAATAAGTGACAGTGCAAGCACTACAGTGACCAGCCCTGTAATCTTAATGGCCTGAAGCATGGCCTTGGGGCTAATTTCTCCGCTTTGCAAGGCCCGTTCGGGCCCTATTCTATCTTCATTATCGGTACCTTTCACACCATCGCCATAATCATTGGCAAAATTAGAGATCACTTGAAACCCTACGGTGGTCAATAAGGCTAAGATACATATACTCAGATCAAAAAAACCAGCAGCAGCTGCGATAAATGATCCAACGATGATGCCCGACAAGGACAATGGCAAGGTTCGCAAGCGTGCAGCGCTTACCCAAATACTGGTTTTTGACAAAATAATGTGCTGTTTATTTTACAGATCCTCTAATCCATTTCTCCCCGCTAAGTTGCAGGGCTTCATTAATATTTACAGGAACACCATACGATTTAGCAATGATAAAGCAATCTTTAAATCCGATCCTCTTCAGATCATCTCTTAATAAAACCGATTCTTTATAAGTGGTAAACTTCCCGATAGAAAACTTATTAAATCCATTCTCTTCAAATTCTTCTAATTGTGTAATGTCATCCGAAATCAGATTGGAATTGAAATTGGTATAGGCACCAATCTGAATACTGTATACAATGCTCATATCGATCAATGAGGTCTTGGCAGAATCAACGACCACCACCTGTTTGGCCTTTCGCTGAATTTTGTGCAAGGAATCTGTATCAATTAGACTCAGGTTGTTCTTGATCAAATATTCCTGCTTGTACTGCTTTGATTTAGGTAAAAATGACCATAAGAAAAGAATCAGCAAGATCAGACATCCCACACCAAGGATTACCCGGTGCTTTTTTAAAAGTGAATTATTTTCTTCTTCATCTTTTAAAGCAGTCGATAAGGTCTTAATGGTTCCATTAGCCTTATCAATTTCCTCGTATATATTTACTAGATTTTTATCTCTCACAAATGGCATAATCTATTAATACTAATTATAGGTCCTGGGCATTGGCTACCAATTCAGCTATATCCATTACCTGTATACTCTTTTCTTGTTCCTTGTTCTTTACTCCATCGGTCATCATCGTATTGCAAAACGGGCAGCCTGTGGCAATAACATCTGGTTTTGTTTCAATGGCGTCTTCTGTTCTTTCTACAAAAATCTCTTTCTTGCCTTTCTCGGCATCTTTAAACATCTGCGCTCCACCGGCGCCACAACACAAACCATTTGATTTGCATCGTTTCATCTCTACCAGTTCAACCTCCAGTTTTTGAATCAAATCTCTGGGTGCTTCATAAATCCCGTTGGCCCTTCCTAAATAACAAGGGTCGTGAAACGTGATCCGTTTACCGGCATACTTACCTCCTTCTATAGCAATTCTTCCTTCATCCAACAAAGTCTTTAAAAACTGCGTGTGATGCATCACCTCATAATTTCCTCCCAGTTCAGGATATTCATTTTTCAAGGTATTAAAACAATGAGGGCAGGTCGTCACTATTTTTTTAACCTCATAGGCATTTAATACCTCAATATTGGTCACCGCCTGCATCTGAAATACAAATTCATTTCCGGCTCTTTTCGCAGGATCTCCGGTACAACTTTCTTCAGTCCCTAATACGGCAAAATCAACCTTGGCTTCAGTCAGAATTTTGGCAAAGGCCTTGGTAATTTTCTTGGCCCTGTCATCAAAACTACCTGCACAACCAACCCAAAACAACACCTCAGGGGCTTTGCCTTCGGCCATCTTTTCTGCCATTGTTGGTATTACCATACTAATTTAATTTAAATATTTTAAAAATTCACTCACTTGTTGATAATTAACTCAATAAGCCTTATTCATCTTTCCAATTCAATCGATCCATTTGATTGTATTGCCATGGAGCACCATTATTTTCAATATTGGTCATCATCAGGTTTAATTCTTGAGGAGCCGCTGAATTTTCCATCACCAGATTCCTTCTCAAATCAACAATAATGGACAAAGGATCAATACTAATAGGACATTCTGTTACACAGGCATTACAACTGGTACAGGCCCAAATCTCTTCAGCTGCAATCGTATCTAAAAGGGTTTTCCCGTCTCCATTTTCTCTAAACTCTTTTTCTCCCTTTTCATCTATAAACGCACCCACTTCTTCCAAACGATCTCTGGTCTTCATCATAATCGCTCTGGGGGATAACTCTTTGCCTGTTTGATTGGCCGGACACACCGAGGTGCATCGCCCACATTCTGTACAGGTATAAGCATTCATTAATTGTACCCAGTTGAGATCAATCACATCACTGGCTCCAAACTTTTCCATCACCTCATCTCCTCCTTCCGGTTCGGCATAGGGATCTGCGTCTGGGTCCATCATGAGCTTCACTTCCTTGGTCACTGATTCTAGGTTGTCAAATCTTCCCTGAGGCCAAAGGTTTGCATAGAAGGTATTCGGAAATGCCAATAATATATGCAGGTGTTTAGAATAGTACAAATAATTCAAAAAAATCAATATCCCTGCAATATGCAGCCACCAGGCTCCCCGTTCGATATAAAACAATACCAGTTCATTTTCTGGCAAGAAGGAGGTGATATACTGACTGATCGGAAAACTGCCTGCCTGTGCATAATGTATGGCTCCCATTTGCTGCAAGCCAAAATCGGCAGCATTCATCAGCAAAAACAAGCTCATCAATACCATTTCAAAATACAGGATATACAAGGCATCATTCTTAGGCCATTTGGTCATTTCCTTGTTCCAGAAGCGTGGAATCTTTAATACCATTCTTCTGATCCAGAAAACAATGACCGAAACAAGGACCAAAAAAGCCAGAATCTCAAATGAACCTATCAAAAAATCATAAAAGCCACCTGCAAATGCAAATACCCTGTGGGTACCCAAAAGGCCATCGATAATAATTTCTAAGACTTCAATATTTATAATTAAAAAACCTATATACACCAGTATATGAAGTATACCAGCCACAGGTCGTCGCACCATTTTTGACTGACCCAAGGCGATTCGTGTCATATTTGCCCAACGCTCTGAACTGTGATCAGTTCTGTCAACCGCCTTTCCCAAGCCAATATTTCGGCTCAGTTTCTTAATGTTTTTTACAAAAAAACCAATGCCTGCCAATAGCAGTACTGCAAATAAAATATTCGGTAAATAAGACATAATTTTCTTCTAAACACTGTTTAGCACGTAAAATAAAACTGCTAAGTCAGCATTTAAAAGTAAAGATAATCAAACTGCCAGAAATACAAAACTATCACAAGTTATTAACTAGTCTTCAACAGGCGCTTCGTAGGGTTTTTCCTTCTTGCCAAACACCGATAAATGAACAAATCGTTTGGGATGTTCTTTGACTTCCCTCAAGAGTTCTTCGAGCTCTTTGGCTGAATTGGTCAGGTTATTATACAAAGCCTCATCCTGCATCAGCTTACCCATGGTACCGTTTCCGGCATTTACACTGTCGAGCAGCATATTAAAACTCTCGAGAGAGCTTTGCAAGGTGGCTACGGTCGTTCCCAGATCCATGGCCTGAATAGAATCAGAGATTTGAGCAAAATTGGTCATGGTGGTATTCGCACCAATCAAAACACTGTCAATTTTACCACCTTCACGCGTCATATGCTCCAGATGACTGGCGGTTGTTTTAAACGTATTGAGTATAGTATTAAAGCTCTGTAGCGATTCTTTGATGTTTTTTTGATTCTCCTCGTCCATCACCTTATTGATATTCTGCATCACTGAATCAGTATGCACTACAAAACTCTCCACTTTAGATTGCAAAGGAGCAATTTGTTCATTGATCATTCCCATGATACCCGAATCTACTTCCCCGATCAAGGTATCACCATCCATAGCGATCTCTCCCTCATCAATGGCAATATTGATCTTCAGAGACTTTCCACTGATAAAATCAGGACTGTAGATCTGCGCCACTGAATTCACCGAAAATTCAATATCATTGCTTAAATTCAGATGCGCTACAAGCACGCCCTTCTTTTCAGGATGGAAGGTGATTTCGGTCACCGAACCCACTTTTAAACCGTTGATCGTGATAGGGCTTTTTGGTGCAAGGCCCTGTACATTGGTATACTCGGCATAAAAAGTTCGTGTTTTGTCATATAAACTTTTATTTTTCATAAAGTTATATCCCCATACAAACAATACGATGATGATCACCGCAATGATACCGGTTTTAAGTTCTCTTGATATCGTCAAAATAATCTTCTTAGTTAAGCAATATTACTAATTATTTTCTCGCAAACGCCCTTCAAATCCCTTTCTTTTGATTTGAAAATGAAAGGGTCACCAAATTCCAACGCTTTTAAATAGCCTTTATTTCAACAAGACTAATGAATAACATCAGAGATCTTGATTCTGTCGCCATCCTTAAATGCGACGACAAAAGCCGTTTTAAAACCTGCTTTTCTGGCTTCACTTTGCAAGTTCACAACCTGGTCATAATCAGAAGTCTTGCCGTAATAATATTTATAGACACCACCAATTTTACCTCGTTCTACACCTTTCAATCCCTTAAAGTTGTAAGATTTTGTTTCTAATTTTTTCTTCCCTGAGGCAATCTGAACCTTAAAATCAACTCCGGGATAAACCTTGCCTGGTTTTTCTTCCACCACGGCCACTTCTTCCACCACCAGATTTTCATCTATGGTCTTCTTATACGCCTTTACCGCATTGAAAATGGCATTCGACACCTTGTCCTGTCCACTTTTAGAGTTGAGAAATTTACCTTCTTCTGTATTGGTAATAAAACCCGTTTCAATCAGCACACTAGGCATATAGGTCTGATGCAACACCACAAATCCGGCCTGCTTTACCCCCCGGTCCTTTCTTTTTAAATCTTCCCTGAAATTCGTTTGAATGCCACTAGCCAAATTGAGACTTTGGTCCAAAAACTCTTCCTGCATCAAAGTCATACCGATCACCGCCTCTGGCGAGTTCGGATCGAAACCTTCGTATTTTTCCTCGTAATTATCCTCTAAAAAGATCACCGAGTTCTCCAGCTTGGCCACCTCAAAATTTTGTTTATTGGCATGAAGACCCAGCACATAGGTTTCAGCACCATAAGCCTGTGTATGAAAGGCATTACAATGAATGGATAGAAAGAGATCAGCATCGGCCTCATTGGCGATACGCCCTCGTTCCTTCAGGTCCAAAAATATATCTGTCTTTCTGGTATAGACCACTTCTACATCTTTCAATGCCTCTAATTTTTTTCCCAGCTTTAGCACCACACTTAGGGCAATATCCTTTTCGTGAATATGTTTCGCAGCCTTCCCCGGATCCTTTCCTCCGTGGCCTGCATCTAATACCACTACAAATTTTTCTTGAGCATAACTGTTTGTACTGGCCAAGGTCATGAACAATAAACAAAACAGTGCTGTAACAATTGAAGTATTTACCCTTTTTTTTCCTATTCGAACCATGCTTCTAATCCTTCTAGTTTTTCCTTATTAAGTATATTCCACTGAAAAAATATATGTAAGTTTGTAACTTTAAAAAAATTCACATTTTTTTACAAAAATACTATTTATAGCATTGTATACAAATTTAAGATACTTACTTTTAATTACCTTATTTTTTTGTTTCCTAAATCAAGAGACTTTTAGTCAGGTTGAGCAAAATAAGGACGGTGCCGAAGACAATATAACTAGTATTGACAGTCTGC
>CAYQPI010000127.1:0-2621 GCA_964419405.1 uncultured Flavobacteriaceae bacterium | reverse complement strand
ATCGGGGTGTAGCGTAGCCCGGTTATCGCGCCACGTTTGGGACGTGGAGGCCGCAGGTTCGAATCCTGCCACCCCGACAAAGCAACATCCTTTCAAACTTTAGTTTGAAGGGATTTTTTGTTTTCAGACCCGTCAAAAGCTTGCTTTTGTAAGAGGATGAAAACAATAAATCCATAAAATGCGACAGCGTTTTAAAGGATGTTGCTTTAGCATCGCTCCTCTATTCAGGATCAACGACCGTAGGGAGGTAATCAGAGGTGATTGGACCTGCCTGCCATGCCTACGGCAGGTAAACCGGCAGGCAGGGATTTTTGATTTGAGAAACATCTATTGAATAACGAAATTAATAATTAAAAAACGGTCAACTCTATTCAGGGATCAACAAAGACGTCTTCATTTCAATGGTTGCCTATTGAAACTTTAATCTGGGATATATTGTGAGGGGTTTTTCTCAAAACTGACTTTGCAGCCATCACAGCAAAAGTATACTGTTTCATTTTTGTATTCAATAACATGCTTAGGACTCTTTTTCGAAACAGGTACACCACAAACAGGGTTAATATAATATTCCTCAGAAAACTTATCATTCGATTCAATCGCATTTTTCACCTTCTCTTTCTGCTCTTTTGAAGACCCACAACAAGCCGTATCTTCTGTGTGTTCAGTTCTAAAATCTTTGACTATTTCTGCCAAAATACTGATGGCAACTTCACCCGCTAGTTTTGCGTTGATATCAAATCCCACAGGACTTTTCAATGACTCAATTCGTTCAGGACTCAGTTCTTTTCCTTTCAAATACTGCTTTATTTGCTGGGACTTCTTTTTGCTGGAGACGTATCCAACATAAGTCGCAGATGTTGCTAAGGCTTTACATACGTTTTCTTCATCATCTTCACCTTGAGTAGCAACTACAATATATGTATTGTTAAAATGATGAAAACCTCCGAAATCCACCTTATCTGACACTACCGATGCTGATGGAAAAATATGTGTATCAGCATCCTTGGCCATGGCAGTAACTTTAAAGTCTGCAGAAGCCGCTAAAATAGCCAGTTTTCTGGCAATGTTAGATTTCCCTACAACAATGATCTCAGGTAAAGGAAAAACAGGTTCTATGATAACTTCTACTGTTCCACCACTTTGACAAGACATAATGTAATTTTTAAAATTATTAGAACTACTCTCACCTCCTTCCGGAGAAATCCGAACTTTACGATAGCGTTTTGTTTTAATGACCTCAAGGGCCTCTTTTATGACGATTCCCCTTACACATCCTCCTCCTATCCAACCTACAAGCTTACCTGACTCCAAGATGATTGCTTTGTCAGTTACCTTACTTGAACAGGGAGCCTCTCTATCAATTACCTGAGCAACTGCGACATTCAGTCCTTGTTCCAAATATTCCTGAAGTTTTATGGCTAATTCACTAAACATCTATCAATAGTTTTTCTAGTTTTATCAGACTGTCTAAATTGTGTGCAGATTCAAAAGAATCCAAATGTGGCATTACATTTACGATTCCTTTTTGTATCGGCTGATAGCCCTGCATTCCTTTTAAAGGATTCAGCCAAATCAACGTTTTACATTTTCGTTTTATGGTTCTAACCGCCTCTTTAAGTACCGCAACATTTCCTGTTTCCAACCCATCACTCAATACGACCACAATATGTTTCTGACTTAAAAACTTGCTGCCGTAGTTCTCTAAAAATTCATTAAAACATGCACCGATTTTTGTTCCACTCGACCAGGTGTGTACGTTTTTCCCTATTTGTTGTAAGATTTCCTCTTCATTGTTTTGTCTTAACAATGGTGTCACATGCGTTAATTGTGTGCTAAATGTAAAGAATTCTAAGCTTTTAAAGTATTTTTTCAACACCATCACATAGCGCAATAAATAATAGCTATAGGTGTCCATTGAACCGCTAACATCCAATAGAAACACTACTTTTCTTTTTTCTTTACGCTTCTTTTTATAGGCCAGATCCAGCATCAAACCACCCTTATCCAAACCATGTCTTATCGTTCTTCTAATATCAATAATTCCGTTATTAGCTGTTTCCATTCTACGTTTAAATCTCATGCTCATTTGATGAAATAATTCTTCTGCCAGTTCCTCTAAACGCTCTTTGTCAGCAACCGAAACCTTTGAAAAATCAGTCATTCTTAAGCGGACTGATTCGTTCGCACCAACCATTTTTTTTGCTTCAACAGATTGCTGTTTTTTTGGCACCTTGAATTCTGTTCCCAGAAAAATAACTGTAGCTGTATCGGATTGTTTTTTCAATTGGGCAATTTTCTTCTTCCGCTGTTCTAATTTTTCTTCGTAATATCGGCTCCAAAACCGATCAAACATTTCATCAAAACGATCAAAATGTTCTTTCCTCTTGCAAAATATTGCCTTCAAACTATATTGAAATTGTTTACGATCAAGCACATATCCTAACTCAGCAATGACAAAGGCGTCTTTCGTTTCCTGCGGCCCAAGAACAAACTGTCGCTCCCTGCAATAGTGACTAAAGTCTATTAATCTCTCTTTAAATGTTTTCGATACCTCTTTCATACTATTAATTCAATCAACCTACATTACTAAACAATTTACTTCACAGGAATCAAAAACTCCT
>CAYQPI010000126.1:0-42895 GCA_964419405.1 uncultured Flavobacteriaceae bacterium | reverse complement strand
AAAGTGCTAAGGCCATCCAATTATACACCTTAGTGATAAAAACAGCCTGATAACTTTTTATCCCCAACTGCTCTTTCGATTTCGTCGATACTTGATTTTCCATATATACCTTTTATTAAAAATTTCGAAATTCAAAGATATTAAAACCCATTAGTAATTTGGCATTCTTTTTTTGTAAATTGGTCTCATGCCTCGATCTAAAAATTTATTTTCTTTATCCTTTGTTTCCAGCTTTTTTTTACTGCTCCTAGTTGCTGCTCCCGTAATTGCTCAGATCAGAAATGCTCCTTTAACAAAAATTGATATGGATCGAGCTGAACAGAATTATCAAAAATACTGCGCGCTCTGTCATGGCGCAGATCGAGAAGGAGGCGCCGCTGATCATGCCCCTTCCTTAACATCTAAATCATTGATGTCTACAATTCCCTTAAATTTCTTGGCGAGCTCTATTGGTTTTGGAAGACCAAACACAGCCATGGCACCTTATTTAGCTGATTCTGGAGGGCCGATGTCGATGAGAGAAATTTTTACCATGGCCAGCTGGCTCAAATATAAGGCAGGTCATGAAACTATTGAACTATCCATGGAGGCGATTGATGGAGATTTAAAAACAGGGGCCCGGTTATTCGCTCAGAAATGTGCAGAGTGCCATGGAAGCAAAGCAGAAGGGCTCACTGCACCAGCCCTGGCCAATCCAGCATTTCTCGCCTTTGCCACCGACGCCTATATCAAATATGCCATAGAAAACGGAAGAGAAGATACGGAGATGCTTGCATTTAAAAGACAACTGTCAGAGGAGCAAATGAATGATCTGACCGCTTATATCAGAAGCCTTACTTCTGGCTGGAGTCACGAGCCAAAAGAATTATCTCCTTATCCGGAACCGAAAGACTATGTCACTAATCCAGCTGGTGAGCGACCCGATTTTAGCCTAAAACAAGGTAGGTATGTTCCCATGGCTCAGGTGGCAAAAGCCCTAAAAGAAAAAAACAGAATCGTACTTCTGGATACCCGGACCAGTTCTGAATGGCACAATGCGCATATTCCCGGAGCCATCCCTATTCCCTATTATATTTCTGAAGATAAGGTTGCCAAGGGTTTACCCAAAGATGACACCTGGATCATTGCCTATTGCTCCTGCCCGCATGCCGCCTCAGACAAGGTCATCGACATGCTGCGAAAAAAAGGATATAAACATACAGCTGTTATTGATGAAGGTTTTTTTAACTGGATCAATGCCGGTCATCCGATTATTGGAGGCACACCTAAATAATTAAAAATCTTTTTTCTTCAATTTTACGCGAATTCGCCAGACTGGCAATACTACCCATAAGCTCATCACAGCAAAAGATAATAAAAAGCCAAGGTTTGTTCCGAAAAAGCTTTTAAAAACTGCCCCGGTATACCCTAATAAGGCGGATATGTCTAGTTTGAGCAAAATCAAAATTCTCGATAGATCGATTGGATTGAACATGGTGGCAAATAAAGCAAACTTATCAAGTGGGTACTCATTGAGCATGACCAAGGATATCAAAAAGACCCCATCATAGATTACCGCCAAAAACAGCCACATTAAGATGGCATAACCAAAGCCTTTGATTTTATTTTCATTCGACAGAGCAATATTGAATGCCAGGGCAACAAAAATAAAATTCAACATAGTACCTACAAGCAGCAGCAAGGAGAATTCAAAAATGGCCGTAGACATAAACAGCCCGTAAAGTAAAAATGGAATTCCCAAGCCTAATATCAGACTAAGGGTCAATGATATGGATATCCCTAAATATTGTCCGGTAAATATGGTACTTCTCTTAATTGGTTGGGCCAACAATAATTCGGTAAACTCCTTTGAGTTATAGTAATACATCACGCCAAAAATTGTCCCGATCAAAGGTGTTAATACAATAATAATATTCATCAAGGTAATAACCGCCTTATTCACATCATTGTTCAAAAATAACAGAACAAAGCCCAGGGCCAGGTAAAACGCAAAGTATACATAACTCCAGCGACTTCGCATCAGGTCAAAAAAACTATATTTTAATATCTTAATCATAGGTCCTTCGAAATCAGTTTGGCAATAGCATGCTCAAGGTCTACTTGGGCTGTGCGTTCTTTTAATTCTTTAGAGCTTCCCTTAAAGTAAATTTCACCATCCAGCAGAAATACTATTTCATCGGCTATCTCTTCTACAAAACTCATAATATGGGTGGTAATTAAAATAGTCTTCCCTTTTTCTTTTTCTATATGGATCAGCTCCTTCAGGTGAATCAATGAGATTGGATCCAGACCTGTTGTTGGCTCATCTAAAATGATGAGGTCACTTTCAAACATAAAGGTGAGCACAATATTTACCTTCTGTTTGGTTCCTCCCGACAGATTGCCCAGTTTTTTATCTAAAAACGGTTCAAGACCGAAGTGCTCGATTAAGCCTTGATCATTGGCCTCTTTAGGTCTTAAATTCTTTACCATCTTTATCAGTTCTCTGACGGTCAAATTGGCCGGAAAATTGGCGATTTGAGGAAGGTAATTGATATTATTTCTGTAATCAGACTGTTTCAACACTGATGCCCCACTTATCTGAATATCACCCTTATCAGGTATGACCATACCTAGAATACTTTTGATCAAGGTTGTTTTACCCGAGCCATTTGGGCCTAAAACGGCAAAAATACCACCAGAGTCAATCCTAAGATCGAGACCTTCAAGCACCTTGAGCTTACCAAATCGCTTATTTAAACTCTTTATTTCAATCATATACGTTTCATTAATGGCTTACTGTCTATTAGATTATCCGGTGTAAATACAGGGGATACTTTTTCAGAAAAATTAATAATATCAACAAACATACTTCTCAAGAGGATAATTGTTTCTGGAGTATTATGTACAATATATGAAAACAACTTTACCGGGCGGTAAGGTATGTCTCCAATTCCATTCTTATCCAGATCATAGCCTGAGTATTCACTCCAATAATTATTCTCAAACTTATTGGTATTGATTTTACTGTTATAACTCAGGTCCAGGGCATTGTTTAAAAAATTATTTTTTGAAAAAACATTCTCATAACAGGCACCAATAATGGTAATTGCCCAGCCATTTCTTGAAAAGGTATTGTGCTTATAATTAATACGGGTAGAGCCATCTACCGAAATTCCTATCGTATTTTGATCAAACACATTATCGTGAATTTCTGCATCGTAAATTTCTTTTAACAGAAGTCCATAGGATGCCGTTCCCCAATTTTGTTCAAACCTGTTCTCATACATTTTCACAAATTTTGAAAACATAATTGCCACACCGGCTCCATTATCTTTAAAAATATTATTGAAGTAGGCGTTTTCGTTCGAAAACATAAAGTGCAGTCCGTAGCGCAAATTCCCTTCACTTCTGTTGCCAAACACCTCGCTGTTTTTTACGAATTCAAAATAAATCCCATCCCTTAATCCTGATAATTCATTATTGGATACGTTCATATTAGAGCAATGCCATAAATGAATGCCATTTCCGGAATTGGCCTGAGAAACAGCTTCAGAACTCAACACATTATTATCGACCACTCCATTTTTGGACTTTTCAACAAGAATCCCAAAAAAGACGCGTTTAAACACATTCTTCTCAATGACAAAGCCATCAGACTTTGAAACCAAAATCGCTGCAAAATCTTTGGTATAACTTCTACCTACATTGATGATTTCAAGGCCACGAATAGAAAAACCATTCGCTGAAAATCTAAAAATAGTTTCTTTGTTTTCACCATCTACGATGGCACCGTCTTCACCTTTGATATGGATGGCTTTTTCGACCTGAATATCGTGTTCCTTATAAAGACCTTTTTTGATCCGTATTTCATCCCCGTCGACACTCCTGGCAATAGCATCTTTGATCGTTTTCACCTCACAGGTGTCGCATACTTCGATCTGATTTCCGTACATAAACAGATAGGAAAAAACAAATATGACTATGAGGCTGATTTTTTTCATTTATTCTGCATCAAATTTTGTCAATAGTTCTGTCCAACTATATATTGTTCCTTCAAAATTCTCCTTGGCAGACAGCGCATCTTTTTCGCTTGAAAAAGCAGATAGGTTGGCTCCCATCGGACTCTTTATTTCGGGACTGATTAAATAAATGGCATCAATAGCCGCTGTCATTTTCCCAGGATTCTTGTAATCAGCGACAAGAGAAACAGCTACATTATCAGGTTTCTTTTCAGCAAGTTCATTGACCAGGCATTCAATGGCATCGTACTTAAATTGCTTCCCTTTGTCAGTGACATACTGGGCGGCATGTTGCTCATCTACGATGGTCATTTTACAAAAATGACAGGCATCAGTTCCAAAATTAATCTGTTCAGGTTCAACCTTGCAGGAAACCATGACACACAACAGTGCCACTAAAGTAGTTTGTATTACTTTTTTCATATTTTTTTAGTTAGTTAAACAAATATAATCCTTTATTCAATTTTCCATTTGTCACAGAAAAATGAATATTCTCACTTAGGAAACTTTTGCTTCTTTTTTACCCACAAAGAATGCCACTAATGTCAAAATCATTCCAACAAACATAAAATACGCTCCTGTACGCGGATAGGAATGCGCGATAAAGTTCAAAATATGTTTTGTTCCAAACAATGGCGGTTGAAATCCCATAGGGCTGCCATCAGGGTTCTTAAAATTCATAATAGCCTTTGGGTCGAGGTTATGTCCATAATCATATTCCCATAAATAGAAATCATACATCCCGGCAATGCCTAACAAGGTCATAAGTATAAACCAAGCCAGAAACCATTTATAATTTGCAAAGAAACCTATGAGAACACCTAAAAGAGACATTAATCCAATTACAATAGGAAAAATAGTAAACTCAGGAATTGTTTCCGGAATATACTTCATACCCACATAATGATTCATTAAATTGATGTTTTTAATATCAAATTCATGAACATCGGTAAACTTATTAATATGAATATTCATCCCTAAAGGAATAGGATATTGAGGAGCTTCCAGGGTGATATTCCACAAAGGGAATACAAAAAGACCCAAGAGTAATAATGACCCAATGACCATTAAAAGTTTTGACTTTTTCATAATGAATACACTTTATTATAAACTGATTTAAACTTGACAACTAGGAATCTTGAAGACCAATAAAAGACGTCAAGAGCTTTAAAAACAAAAACGGACAGTTGTCATTAAATTCCCCCTGTCCGTTTTCTACAATAATTAACTTAACCTCTTTCTTTATATTATTCAACGTCTACTGCGTCACCGTCTAATGTATATGAGATAGGCACGTTTGATCCTTTTTTAGATACACGCACATAACCCTGCATTTCCTGATGTAGCGCAGAACAGAAATCTGTACAATAGAATGGCCAAACACCTTCTTGTTTAGGCTCCCATACGAAGGTCTCTGTTTGCCCTGGCATGATCAACAACTCTGAAGTATTTGCTCCAATCATTGACACCCCATGCGGCACATCGTAATCTTGTTCTAAATTCGTAAAGTGGAAATACACTTTATCACCTACCTGTATACCTTCAATATTATCAGGTGCAAAATGCGAGCGTATCATCGTCATATATACGTGAACTACATTTCCGTCTCTTACCACTTTTGCTTCGGCTTCGCTCTTAACGGCATAAGGGTGCTTATTATCTTCCAGCTTAAAGAATTTTTTAGAATTCTTAGCTACAATGTCAGCGGCTATACCTGCGGCATAGTGAGGTTCCCCAACCGTAGGGAAGTCTAATAAAAGCTCCATTTTATCTCCTGTGATATCATATAATTGTGCTGACTGAGTCACCTCTGGCCCTGTTGGAAGGTATCGGTCTTTGGTGATCTTATTCATGGCAACTACATATTTACCAAAAGGTTTTCTTGAATTTCCACCAGGAATCATCAAGTGACCTACAGAGTAATAGGTTGGCTTTCTATCCAATACTTCCCATGTTCCTAATTTCCATTTCACAACTTCAGAAGAGATAAAGAAGGTGGTATAAGCATTCCCTTGACCATCAAATTCAGTATGAAGTGGTCCTAATCCAGGTTGCTTCACTGAACCGGCCAAAGTAGATTCATAATTAAGGATAGGGATACCATAGGCATCACCGTCAAAATCTTTGTTTTCAATAGCAGTTAGCATTTTGCTGAATGAATGTATCGTTAACTCAGCTGCCAGTTTACCGCTACCTACAATGTACTCACCACTAGGATCAACGTCACAACCGTGAGGAGATTTAGGTGTAGGCATAAAATAAATGGCACCAGGCACTTCGGTTGGATCTACAACAAGCACCTCTTTTTTCATCGTTGAAGTTGCCGTATGTGTATGCTCATCATATACGTTATGGGCATAATTGGCGGGCACTTTTGTACCTCCACCTTCATTCACATAAGCTTCAATTTTTTTCCAATTAATGGCAGCAATAAAATCTTTATCATTTTGAGAAGCATTTACTTCCAATAATGAATTTGCTTCCTCAGTATTATACGTTGAGAAGAAGAACCATCCATGAGAATCACCTCTACCAGGGTGAGAAAGGTCATAGTCAAAACCTGGCATCATGATCTGGAATTTGATATCCATTCTTCCATCTTCAGGAGCTACAGAAATAAATGATAAGGCTCCTTTAAAGTTTCCTTTATACTCAGATATTGGCATATCTCTTTGTGGGAACGGTACAGAAAATCTTGTTCCTGCCACTACATACTCAGTATTCTCAGTAACAAAGGATGAACTGTGGTTACCTGCAGAATTAGGAACCTCGATGATTTCAGTTGTTTCGAATGTGGTCAAATCAATTTTTGCAATACGAGGTGTATTGTTACCATTGATAAAAACCCACCTACCATCTAATTCTCCGGCGGTTTGAGAAATGTCTGGATGGTGTGAATCATCCCAAGGAATAAAACCATGAGAAGTGTTCAACATTGGCTTGGTTTCTTCATTAAAACCCCAGGCTTTTTCGGCATCGACAGAAAATACCGGTATCACCTTAAAAAGTCGCCCTGATGGGAGGCCATAAACTGCTAGTTGTCCTGAAAAACCTCCAGAAATAAAAGCGTAAAATTCATCATGCTCACCCGGAGCAACGTAAACCTTTTCAGCAGCATTGCCAGAGAGTGCCCCTTTGTTAGAAGATTTACCAGAATTTACATCACCACAAGACACAAGCCATACTGACAATACAGTTAGGGTGATAAAATATTTAAACATTGTTTTCATAATTATTAAGATTTACGTCAGATTAATTTTTAGTTCTAAAATATTCAAGAAGTGCTCTAGACTCTTCTTCTGTTAGGTTTTGATTTGCCATTGGAGCACCATTATATTCAACAAGTAATTTCTTGGCAATAGGATCTTTTACAACCATCTCTTCAGGGTTAAGGGCCATATTCATAATCCATTCAGGAGTTCTCCTTTCAGTGATCCCTTTTAGGGCTGGTCCCACAAACTTTTTACTAATCTTGTGACAAGCGGTGCATTTTGCCTTGAATATTGTTTCCCCCTCAGTTACTAAGGCATTATCAATTTCGCCGAGTGTCACACTTGTTATAGGACCAACCCCTTTGATGGTCATCGGGTCCACATTTTCTGTGGCAACCTTTGTTTCTTGTTCTTTCGCTGCAGGAGTTTCTTTCTTTGTTTCTCCTCCGCAGCTAGCCATGACTATAGCCATGGCGCAGGTAATCATAAATTTTATTTTCATGTTCTCAGTTGGATTTAAATTATTCGGCAGGTACCAGCACGTCATCAATCACGTGGATCCAACCATTACTTACTTGTACTGTTTTCAATATTTTTGTACCACCTACAAAGATTTCTCCATCCTTGTTTTCAACAACCAGGTATTTTCCGGATGCCATATACAATTTTCTACCTTTTCTGGCTTCTTTCTTTAATTGTTTGATCGGATAATTAGCAGGGGCCACATGATTTGTTAAAATAAAGGCAAGCGTGGCTTTATTTTCTGGCTTTACCAGATTCTCAACGGTGCCTTCCGGTAATTTGGCAAAGGCTGTATTTAAGGGTGCAAAAATGGTCAATGGACCGGCATTTACAACAGCATCTTCAACTCCAGCAGCCTCTATGGCAGCAACCAGAGTACTAAAATCTTCAATTGACTTTGCTACTGTCAAAGCATTGGCAGCTGATTCTGTATCTTCAACAGCTGCTTGTCCTTTATGCTCTTTGGTATCAGAAACTTTTTCAGCATTAGGGCTATCAGTTTTTTGCGTTTCATTTTTGCAAGATGTAAACGAAAATGCAAATAAGACAAGAAGGATTAAAATGCGACTTTTCATTATAATTAATTTAAGTTAGTTATATATTTTTTGTTTCGTTAGGCACAAAATTATGTAACAAGTGTCACTAAAACCATGATATAAATCATATAAAGGATAAAATTATCTTTTATATATTTGTATCATGCTAAGCAACCAAAGCAAATATGCTATTAGAGGCGTTATCTATCTGGCGCAGAAATCTTCAGAAGAGAATAAATTAGGCTCAAAAGAGGTAGGTGAACAAATTCATGTTCCCATACCATTTCTGGCCAAAATATTTCAGCACCTTAGTAAAGAAAAGATCATCAGCTCTGCCAAAGGACCTAAAGGAGGATTCTATCTAACCGAAGGGCAGCTGAAAGGAGATCTTATGTCGATCGTGTCCTCTCTGGATAGCGAAGACAATTTTAATTCCTGTTATATGGGGCTTCCAACATGTAGTGATGCTAACCCATGTGCCATTCATCATTTGGCTTCTCCATTTAATCAGTCTGTAAAAAACGAGTTCAAGAAAAAAAGTATTGCTGAATTTGCTCAAGACGCTGAAAAAGGTAATTCTCATATCTTTTAAAATTATTAGTATCTTTGTACCCTCGAATAAAGGCATTGAAAGCTATGATTCAGCAGGTTACAAAAGGAATAAAAATTTCAATCACTTCTAATTTTGAGGGCAACCGCTATCAGAATTCCAAGGTGTACTATGCCTTTAGTTATAGCATCACGATTGAGAACCAAAGTAGCGATACGGTGCAATTAATCAGCAGAAGATGGAATATTTTTGACTCTCTTAATGATTTTGAAATTGTTGAAGGAGAGGGAGTTATTGGCAAAAAACCCATTTTAAAACCCAAGCATTCCTATACCTATTCTTCTCATTGTTTTTTGGTCTCAGCAATTGGATCCATGAACGGGTATTATTCGATGATCAACTTTTCAACTTCAGAAAAATTCAAGGTTCATATCCCAACATTTCAATTGATGCTTCCCGCTACTTTTAATTAATTTGCTTACTTTTAATTTCTGGTTTAATCGAGCCTTTTAATGAAGTCAATAACTAGATTTACTAAAAACATTCGTGGGAATGAATGTTTAAACTGTGGAACACGAATTTCAACTGAGGATAATTTTTGTTCAAAATGCGGACAGGTGAATGACACTCATCGCTTAAGCGTTCATCAATATTTCTCTGAATACCTTTCAGGTTTTTTTAATTTTGACAACCGTTTCCTCAAAACGGTGATCCCATTGATTTTTAAACCCGGATTCGTTACCAAAGAATACATAGAAGGGAAACGAATAAAATATGTGAACCCCTTCCAGTTATACCTTCATATTACGATTTTGTTTTTCCTTCTTATCGGAATTTTTGGCACCATAGACAAGTTCAAGCCAGAAGCTAAAAATTCAAATGATACTATACCTGAACTCGATACAGAACAAGGTATTGAAGTCATAGACAGTCTAAAATCTGAAACCCTTAGAGAATTAGAAAAAAACAATGTTGCCATTGATTCCAATACCCTGTCATTAATTGAATCAGGAATTGAACGCGCCACACTAAGTAAGGATTCATTAGAAATTAGGCTACAAAAAAGAGACTCCGATAATGAAATGCAATTGCAATCATTTATTGACTCTTTACTCATTGATAGAGATGTCATCGATACGTTCAAAAATCCCATAACCGAAGCTGACAAAAAGGATACGATTATGTTTGCTCTTTTAATTGAAGTTGATAAAAAAGCAAAACAACTTTCAGATGATGACAAAGATGTAATGGTCAATAAATGGTCTGATCTTGACGAGGGTTGGGAAGAAATTTCGAAAAAAAGTAACTTAAAGAAAAAAGGAATCCACCATCTCGACAGTATATTCACCTTAAAGGAGGTCGATTATAAAATCCCTTTGGTACTGATCAGGAAATCTGGTGATATTGAATCAAGAGGCAGGCTTGGAAGAAACTTTTACAAGTCAAAATCATTTATGGATTATCAAAAAGAACATCCAAAAGTCGAAGCCCTAACCGCCATAGATGAACTTGGTTACGAAAAGAGTTACTGGAATGTATTTCTGTATTCCAAAGCAACGGATTGGAATGAGGCCATTGAGGACCCTGAGAACTTTGGAAACCAATTAATGGACAGGGTATTTTCCAGAATTTCAGTAGCGCTCTTCTTTCTGTTACCCATATTTACGCTGGTCGTATCATTATTGTATATCAGAAGAAAATATAACTATACTGAAAACCTGGTCTTTGTCTTTCATATTCAAACCGTATTCTTCCTGTTGTTGTTGATCTTTCTAATTGCCAATCGCATTTTCCCATCCAATGCCATTTATTTCATTTTTACCCTGACCTTCATGATCTATTTATACAAGGCCATGAAACGGTTTTATGGACAGGGCTGGTTCAAAACTCTGGTCAAGTATTTTCTTCTCAACACTTCTTTTCTCATCCTCGCATTAATAGGCGGAATGATTATTTCTTTTCTTGCTTTTTTAATCTAAAGAATAAGGGAAATAATCCATCTCAAGGCCACCTTCAAGCCTCTGCACCTGAGTAATACTGACAGTTCCTACTACATCGCGCCTCATAAACACATCGACTTCAGGCAATCCAACTCCCGCTTTTTTATGAAATTCAAGTATATTCTCCGGTGTGAGACTTCTGCCAATAAACCATTCCCTGAACCAATCTTGACGCAGGTCTTTCATCTGCTTTGTATAAAGCGTTGATGAAGACCAAATCGCAGGTTGTATATCAAGTTCCTTCAAATGTTTTTCAAAGCCATCCCAAACAAACTCATAGAGCTTCAATTCCTCTTCCCACAAAACACAGACTATGGTAAAGGGTTCGATGGTTTCCAAATCAATGTGATGGCTCCCCTTCACAAAATCTTCGGCAATCAATAGTTCTTTAACGATCAAACCCCTACTTCGCGCGTAGGAATCTTGCTGTTTATGGTCCTCAAAGCCGCCATTTAACAAGCAAATCAACCTGTTGCTTCGACTTGTCCCAATCCAGGTTCCTCCCGCTTTTCCATCCTTTGGGTAATAGAGGTCTACATCCTTTTCAATATAAGAAGCTGGAATAAGTGCCTCTTCTCGTTTATAGCCCACATCTCTGCTTGAAGTCAAGACAAAACCATTATTGGCCAGAGGTAAAAAAGTCACGGTGCACATAAAAAAAATGTGAAGATTAAAATTTAACGAATGATTAACTACAAAGTTAATATTTCAGCGCCACTAAAGTCTTAAAATCTTTCATATTTCGTACATTTGCAAACATTAAAAAAAGAATTATTTCAATCTAAAATAATCGCATATGTCAAACGGATTTTTCAAGGTACCAAAAGCAGTAAATGAGCCAGTCAATGCTTATGCTCCAGGATCTAAAGAACACACAGATTTAATTGCAACGTATAACAAGATGTTCAACGAACAAATTGATATTCCTTTCTATATTGGAGGTAAAGAATATAGAACGGGTAATACGGTTGATATCAATCCTCCTCATGATCACAAACACAGTGTTGGACAATACCATACTGCTGACAAAGAACATATTGAATTGGCAGTTGAAAAAGCTGCTGAAGCAAGAGAAAAATGGGCAAATACCAGCTGGGAGCATCGCGCTGCCATTTTCTTAAAAGCTGCAGATTTATTAGCAGGTCCATTCAGGTATAGAATGAATGCCGCAACGATGATTGCTCAATCAAAAAATGTGATGCAGGCCGAAATAGATTCAGCATGTGAATTGATCGATTTTCTAAGATTCAATGTTGAGTTTATGACTGAGATTTATGCCAACCAACCTGAATCTGCACCTGGTATCTGGAATAGAATGCAGTACAGACCATTAGAAGGTTTTGTATATGCCATTACTCCTTTTAATTTTACAGCGATTGCCGGCAACCTTCCTGCAGCTCCTGCTATGATGGGGAATGTTGTGATTTGGAAACCTGCACGTTCTCAGGTGTATTCTGCACATGTGATCATGGAATTATTTAAGGAAGCAGGCTTACCTGACGGTGTGATCAATATGGTCACCGGAAATTCAGGAACCATTACTGATGTTCTTTTAAATGAAAAAGATTTTGCCGGAGTACACTTCACCGGTTCTACTCCAGTGTTTGATAATTTCTGGGAAACTATTGGAAAGAATGTTAAGTTTTATCGCTCCTACCCTAGAATCGTAGGTGAAACTGGAGGTAAAGACTTTATCTGGGCCCACCCATCAGCAAATGCTCCAGAAGTAGCAACAGCGATTTCAAGAGGTGCTTTTGAGTACCAGGGTCAAAAATGTTCTGCAGCTTCAAGAGCGTATTTACCAAAGAGTTTATGGGCAGATATCAAAAAGAAAGTAATTGAAGATGTAAATTCATTCAAAATAGGAACTCCTGGAGATTCTTCGAACTTCATTAACGCCGTAATCGATGATCGTGCCTTTAAAAAGCTTTCAGGATATCTTGATCAGGCCAAAAAAGATGCAGATGCAGAGATTATAGTAGGTGGCGGATATGACGATTCAGTAGGTTATTTTATTGAACCAACTGTAATTGTGACAAGTAATCCTCAATACGAAACAATGTGTACTGAATTGTTTGGACCTATCATTACGATTTTCATTTATGAAGATGAGCAATGGGAAGATGTGCTTGAATTAGTAGACCAAACTGGAGAATATGCCTTAACGGGTGCTATTTTTAGTCAGGATAGATATGTGATCGATACGGCAACGAGGAAACTGGAGAATGCCGCTGGTAATTTCTATATCAATGACAAACCAACCGGTGCAGTTGTAGGTCAGCAGCCTTTTGGAGGAGCAAGAGGATCTGGAACAAATGACAAGGCAGGTTCTGTATGGAACTTATTACGATGGGTATCGAACAGAACAATCAAAGAAACCTTCGTCCCACCAACCAATTACAGATATCCTTTTTTAGGAGAATAAGTTAACAGCTGTATGGAATACAAAACCCGGAATCAATGATTTCGGGTTTTTTTATGCACCTTGCATTTTGTCTGCCTCAGGCAACAATCCTATTAATTTTTGAGGATCATGTATCAGCACCGGCATGTGCTGGGCACAGATAAAAAAGCTCGATTGCTTATAATGGAATTCTGTAACAGGTGCCTCATCCTGATTTCTTTGACATACCAGACACTCTTTGGGATCTTTCATATATAATTGATTTATGTGTCAAAAATAGCATCCTTTCAGAGATTAAAATATGACTTTCATTAGTTATTACCCTTTTTTTTTAATGAAGCTACAAACCCAGAGAATCATTTAAAATTTGTACAAATGCATACACATCACTGAAGTTATTATATAATGGTGCCGGTGCAATTCTGATCACATCAGGTTCTCTCCAGTCTGCAATAACACCTTTTTCACTGATCTTTATAAACAAAGACTTATTACTATTTAACACCCTGATAGACAATTGAGCACCTCTTAATTTAGGGTCATCAGGACTAATAATTTTAATTCTATCTGTTTCCAAGGTACTGATCATACACTCAAGATAGGCCGTTAAGATTCTCGATTTCCTGATAAGTGCTTTCATTCCAACCTCCTCAAATATCTCCAATGAAGCCTTAAGAGCCGCCATTGATAAAACGGTTTCATTACTCATCTGCCAGCCCTCTGCTCCCTGAATAGGAACAAAGGTGTCATCCATTAAGAATCTTGTGGCTTTATCATGTCCCCACCATCCGGCAAATCGCGGAAGGTCCGTTCTGGCAACATGCTTTTCATGAACAAAGCAACCTGCAATTCCTCCAGGCCCAGAATTCATATACTTATAGGTGCACCAGACAGCAAAATCTACATTCCAATCATGCAAATGCAGATCTAAGTTACCTGCTCCATGAGCCAAATCAAAACCTACCATGCATCCCATGGCATGACCCGCTTTTGTGATCTTTTCCATTTCAAATGCCTGACCGGTATAATAATTCAATCCGCCTAACATGACCAGGGAAATTTCGCTCCCCTGACGTTTTAGTAAGTCAATAATATCTTCAGTTCTGATCAGATCTTCGCCTTCTCTTGCTTCCATCTCAATTAATGCATCCTTCGGATCAAAACCATGAAATTCAATCTGTGATTTTACCGCATATTGATCGGATGGAAAGGCGTTTTTTTCAATCAGAATTTTAAACCGTTGTGCAGTGGGCTTATAAAATGAAACCAGCATAAAATGCAGGTTGACCGTCAAACTATTCATGGCCACCACCTCTTTCTTTTTAGCCCCGACAATTTTTGCCATTTGTTCGCCCAAACCTTCGTGATAGGTTGCAAAAGGATGATTACCTTCAAAATGACCTTTAACACCCAGGTATCGCCAATCATCAAGTACCGCCTGAATATGCTTTTGGGCTGATTTGGGTTGCAGTCCTAATGAATTGCCACAGAGGTAGACGGCTTCACTTCCATCACTGTGCTTCGGAAAATAAAAACGATCTCTATAACTCATTAGCGGATCTTTCTGATCCATTTCGGTTGCAAAATCTTTTGTGGCTTTGAAATCCATGCGTGTTAACTGGTTTAAACGTTGTTTATAATTGGGTATAGTATTGGTCTGCTGGGAGAGGCATCAGACTGAAACGGTGCGATCTGCAAATTCAGGAGATACTCTCCGTCGACTATTGAATTAGCTATATAGACCATTTCTGTAATTGTTTTATGAATTTCACTCTGCTCTTCAAGTTCATGACTTTCTTCCTTTAATTTCCAGAAAATATGATGCGCATTTAGCTTTCCTTCATCCATCATACGATCTACAGATGGCAGATCCACCAGCAAATGTTTTACGCCCAATGAGACGATGTATTTCATAGCTTCGATTGAAAAAAACGGAGGTTTGTTCTGCATATAATTCCGTGACTTTTTCGAGCCGTGGTTGGGTTGTGTTCGAATGACAAGTGCCTCTGTAAAATGGCTGCTCTTATCTTCCAATTGCTTTCTGAGGCGCTCAGCGGTAATAAAAAAATCTTCGTCTGAAAGGGCTGGATTGTATGTTTCATTTGTGATTTTTGCTCTATCCGGAGCTACGGTGATCAATGTCGCCGGAATAAGTGAGTCTTTTAACTGCTCATATATACGAATGCGTTTATGCGTTATATGTCCTACACATTCCGTATGAGTCCCGTTGCAATGTGGTGTGATTTTCAATTGTTCAAAATTGCACCCGCCACCCTTTCTGGTATCACCAACAAAACCATCAGCCTGATAGGGTTCTGAACTTGCAGCATCGACCCCATAAGTACTGGGCTGATCACCATTAAATTCTAAGGGAATTGAAATATCGTGGCCTGACGATGTATCAAAAACAAATTGCTGGCTTCCTAAAACTGTGCTGATTTTCATGAGATCAAAATTATTTCTGTCGCGAAAAATTGAAATTTAACTTTTCTTTCATTTCTTTCGGTAATTCAGGTAAAAAAGAACGCGGGATCAACAAGGTAGAAATATTGTGAAGATCGTAAAACACCCGGTGCTGATCTGCTGTCTGCTTTAAATAATCATAGCCTGAAGAACCGCCTGTCCCGATTTTTTGCCCCAAGGTTCTGAGCACCATTTGCGCATGACGATTTCTCCAGGTGGTTAACAATTCATCCATGTCTATCAATTTTTGTAAAAACATAAATGGTTGCCTCAACAAAGGTTCGTCTCTGTACAGATTTATTAGCAAGGCCGAAATCGTGGCCTTATATGATAATTTCAATTCGCCCTTTTCAATTTTCTCATTGTGCATGTCTTGATCAAAAATCGATTTAAAATAAGCATCTGTTTCAGCCAGCATATTTATTCGAAATTGTTTTTCCTGATCAGAAATATAATCGGCCTTATTGATATCTTCCACCTCCCGATCGTGCATTCTGTTTACAGACTTCTCGTATTCTTTTAAAAAATCAAACCGTTCAAATTGCAAAAAAGGAGTGCGTTCTAGCCATTTTTCAACCAGATCGAACATTGAATCTCCATTCTCCAACTGTTCCAAAATAGCCTGTTCTTCATCAGAAAAGACGCCTGAATAAGAACACTGGGTATACGAAATTCTTCGTTCTCGTTTTAATCCTAAGGAAACTTCCAGTTGTCTGAACTGAAAACTCTGAAATCCCGAGGCCGGCAATAAAAAGTTTCTAAAATCGAGAAAATCCAGTGGCGTAATCGTTTCAATTATATCTATCTGATCAACCAGGATCTTCTGAATCTTTACAATTCTATCAAGTCTTGAAATGGCTATTCCTATATCAGATTCTTCGACAGTTCCTTCACTGAACAATTCTTTTACTGAGGCAATATCATGCAAAATTTCTTTAAACCATAGCTCATAGACCTGATGGACTATAATGAATAACATTTCGTCATGTGCCGGTTTATTAAACTCTACACTCCGTAACTTTTGCGCATCAAGAATTTTCTGTAATTGCAGGTATTGATCATAGTGTATCGATGAAAGTTCTTTATCCATAAAACAGGTTTAGCTTAAATTTTGAGAATAATTTAATAGTTGAGCTAATTTAAGGAAGAAAATTAAGGATTGAGAAATATCTCGCGAATATATTACCAAATTTCAAATAACCTCCACCTCAAACAACAAGACCTTTGGCAGGCAAATGAACTGGGAAAGAAATCGCTAAAAGCCAAATGTTTTGTAATTTGAAGCCGTTTAGTTCAATTTAAAACCACCTCATGAAAAAGCTTATAAACTATCTCCTTCAAGGTCTGTTATACCTGGCCCCTCTCAGCATTACTGCCTATGTGTTTTATGCCGCATTTACCTTTATCGATGGCCTTTCTCAAAAAATCATTACCCAGTTTTTCGACATACATATTCCGGGACTTGGCCTTCTTTCATTATTGGTCTTTTTGATCTTAATTGGTTTTTTAGGAAAAACCATTATCGCCCAGCCACTAAAAAAAGTGTTCAGAAAAATCATCGATTCTGTTCCTTTATTGAATTTTATCTATTCTGCGTTCAATGATCTGTTCACTGCTTTTGTAGGAAAAGAAAAAAAGTTCAATCAACCTGTACTGGTCAAGATCAATTTAAACTCCAATCTTGAAAAGCTGGGTTTTATAACTGAAGAAAATCTAGACATCATTCAAGAGGAAGGAAAAGTAGCCGTTTACTTTCCTCATTCCTATAATTTTTCAGGAGAGTTATTTATTCTTCCCAAATCGCAAATAAAACCACTAGATGTGAATTCAAGTGAAATGATGAAGTTTATCGTTTCCGCCGGTTTAACAGGCTGGGAAAAACATGCCTAAAGACGCACTTTAATCGGAATATGAACCACTTTTTTAGTTTCGAAAAACGGATCCTCGAAATAAGATGAAAGATCGTACAAAGAAGCTTTAGGAAAGTGTTTTAACTCCTCGGTCAAATCACCTCCTTTGAGGTAAAGAATGCCGTTCCTTAATTCGTGTCTACTCTTTTTGGCAATCTTTTTTTTGACCCAAACTACAAAGTCATCCATTCTGGTGACAGCACGACTTACCACAAAATCAAATTCCCCCTGAACATGTTCGGCCCTGCCGTGAATTGCCTTGACGTTTGTCAATCCGAGACGATCGGCAACTGCCTGAACTACTTTGATCTTTTTACCAATAGAATCGACCAAAACAAAATCAGTTTCAGGAAACAGTATAGCCAAAGGAATCCCAGGAAATCCACCTCCTGTTCCAACATCCAACACCCTGGTTGATGGCAAAAATGTCTGAACCTTGGCAATTCCCAGCGAATGTAAAACATGTTTCAGATCTAAAGAATCGATATCCTTACGAGAAACCACATTTATTTTCGCATTCCAATCTGCATAAAGTCCTTGCAGTTCTGAAAACTGTTTCAGTTGCATATCTGTGAGTTCTGGAAAATTTTTATCAATCAAATTCATTCAATTTTGGAACAAAAATACAATTTATATGACCAATCATTACATCAGGTCATCATCTAGTGTTAAACCATCCTTAACAAACTATGAGAATTGATAAATTCCTGCTAGTAAAATGGGATTATTTTAACAAAAAAACTCAAGAATCTGTCAAAAAACTACTAGCTTTGCAAATTGAATTTTGTTAATAACAAAACCAAAAGGAAACTATATGCAAGGGATCAAATTTGTTACCAGAGACAAGACTAATTTCATAAAAACGCTCAACAAAAGAGTTAATAATTACTTCAAAGAAAATAATATAAAAAAAACTGGTAATTGGAAGCTTTACATAAAGGCTATTATCATGTTCGCACTGTTTGTTACTCCCTTGATCGTCTTACTTACCGTCAAACTTCCTGCCTGGGCAATGATTTTAATGACAGTGATCATTGGTGTTGGTATGGCTGGTGTTGGAATGAACATCATGCATGATGCAAATCACGAGTCGTTTTCAAGTAAGAAATGGGTCAACAAGATCATGGGTAGCAGCATTTATATTCTTGCGGGAAATGTGTACAACTGGAAGGTACAACACAATGTACTGCATCATACCTATACAAACATACAGGGCCTGGATGAAGATATTGATGCCGGAAGAATCATTCGATTTTCAAAACATGCCAAATGGTTGCAAATACATAAGTTTCAAAAGTATTATTCCATTTTTTTATACGGATTATTAACCATCAATTGGGCGATTACGACAGATTTCAAGCAAATGCACAGGTATTTAAAGCGAAAACTTTCTTATGGAAAATTTCCTAATCCTGCCAAGGAATGGTCAATATTGGTGATTACCAAAATATTGTATTATTCCATATGGATCGTGTTGCCGATCATGGTAATGGATATTCCCTGGTGGCAGGTATTGATTGGATTTTTTATCATGCACTATACGGCGGGCATGATTTTAAGTGTCGTATTCCAACTGGCTCATGTGATGCCTAATACAGATATGCCTCAGCCGAATGAAGAGGGTGTGATGCAACATACCTGGGCCATTCATCAACTGTATACTACGTCCAATTTTGCGATTAACAATAAAATAGTAAACTTCTTTACAGGTGGTTTAAATCATCAGGTGGAGCATCATATTTTCCCACATATATCTCATATTCACTATAAGAAACTATCTGAGATTGTAAAGAACACCACAAAAGAATTTAACCTTCCTTATAACGAGTACCGAACCATGATCGGAGCTTTTATGGATCACTTTAAACAACTCGATAAATTAGGGAAACACCCAGAATTCGCATAAATCATTAATCATTTTTTTTTACAACAATGTCACAACCATTATCCGACAGAATCAACAGTTTACCGGTTTCACAGACTTTAGCAATGGCTGCTAAAGCAAGAGAATTAAAAGGGCAAGGAAAAGATATCATCAGTTTAAGTTTGGGTGAACCAGATTTCAATACACCAGACTTTATAAAAGATGCAGCGATCCAGGCTGTCAATGATAACTATAACTCGTATTCACCAGTAAATGGATATGCAGATTTAAGAGAATCAATCTGTAGAAAGTTTAAGAGAGATAATGACCTTGACTACAACGTAAATCAAATTGTTGTTTCTACAGGAGCCAAACAATCGATTGCCAATGTTGCTATGGTCTTATTAAACCCTGGTGATGAAGTAATCCTTCCTGCCCCTTATTGGGTGAGCTATTCGGCTATCAGTATTTTAGCTGAGGCAAGTTATGTTGAAATTCCTTCAAGTATTGAAACAGATTTTAAAATCACGCCTGAACAGTTAGAGGCAGCCATTACGCCTAAAACCAAAATGATTTTCTTCAATTCTCCTAACAACCCAAGTGGTACGGTGTATACTGAAGAAGAATACAGAGCCCTTGCCAAGGTTTTAGAAAAGCATCCTCAGATCTACATTCTTTCTGATGAAATTTATGAACATATCAATTATGGTACACCTAATTTTAGTTTTGCCCGTATTGAAAGTATGTATGACAGAACAATTACAGTAAATGGAGTTGCTAAGGCATTTGCCATGACTGGATGGAGAATTGGCTATATAGGAGCTCCAGAATGGATTGCTAAAGCATGTAACAAAATGCAGGGGCAAATTACCTCAGGGGCAAATTGTATCGCTCAACGTGCTACGATTACGGCTTTGGATGCACCAGTATCAAAAATTCAATACATGGTTGATGAATTTCGTATCAGACGTGATATGATTCTGGATTTGCTAAATCAGATTGAAGGAATAAAAACCAATGTTGCCCAGGGAGCCTTCTATGTTTTCCCTGATGTATCATATTACTTCGGTAAAACGATCAAGGGAACAAAAGTTGAAAACGCCTCTGATTTCGCCATGCTTTTATTGGAAGAGGCCAATGTGGCTACTGTGACCGGTGAAGCTTTTGGAGCACCGAATTGTATTCGAATCAGCTATGCAGCATCTCAGGAAGAATTAAAGGAAGCAGTAAAAAGAATTGCAGACCTGTTATCCTAGGTAATTTTCGCATGAGCTTTACATTCACTTCCCCCACCAGATGGTCAGATTTTGACCCTAATAATCATATGCGCCATACGGCCTATAATGATTATGCTGCAGAGTCGCGGGTTCGCTTATTTGATGCCTATGGACTCTCATTAACGGAATTCAACCGCTTACGGGTTGGTCCGGTATTGTTTAAGGAAGAGACCAGTTTTTATCGCGAAATAGGAATCGGAGACCATATTACCGTTGAAGTTTTTTTAAAAGGTGCCTCTGAACTTGGAGAGCGATTTAAATTTGTCCATAAGCTTTATAGAGGTGATGGAGTGCTCTCTGCTGAAATCGAAATTTACGGCGCCTGGATCGACCTGGATAAAAGAAAACTTACTGTTCCACCAAGTATCATACTGGATGTTTTGGAAAAACTTACAAAAACAGATAACTTTGAATCAATTCCGCTAAAACGACTATAACCAGCAGAAAACAACCTTAAATCTATTATCATGAAAAACTTTCAACAAAATACAGGCTTATTATTATTACGCTTAAGTATTGGAGGCTTGATGTTATTTCATGGCATTCACAAATTGATCAACGGTGTAGATGGCTTAGTTGGGATGTTCGAAAGCATGGGACTCCCTGGTTTTATAGCCTATGGAGCCTATCTGGGAGAATTTCTCGCTCCTATTTTTATTATTGTTGGCTATAGAGCCAAGATCGCCTCACTATTTGTTGCCGCCACGATGCTTGTGGCCGCAATGACAGCCCATGCAGATGATATTTTAAAAATTGGCGACCACGGTGAATGGGCCCTCGAATTGATCGGCCTATACTTATTTGGTGCCTTTAGTATCTTTTTCTTAGGCGCAGGAAAATTTGCAGTTTCCAGCTCAAACAAGTGGGATTAACTAGGAGCTGATATTATCGAGGCTATAGAATGCTCCTTTATTTTCTTTTCTTTTCATTGACTGATGCACGATAAGATAGGCAATGGCATTTAAATTTCTGAGTTCACAGATCTGTGGCGAGAGTTTTGATTTCTCGTAAGCCTTTTCCGTGTCCTGAAACAGGTAATTCAGATGATCAAGCGCCTTCTCTAATCGCTCATTTGATCTCACTATGGAAACCAGGTCGGTCATGATATTCTGAATGGTTTTTCTATTGTGAGAAATCAGGACATTTTCCTTTGGAACCATGGTTCCTTCTTCATCCCATTCAGGAATTTTATTTTCTATTTCTAAATTTAGTTCACTTCTGTTTAAAATTATTTCATCCGCAATTCGCTCACCAAACACCAATGCTTCTAACAAGGAGTTAGATGCCAGTCGGTTGGCTCCATGCAGGCCGGTTCTCGAACATTCTCCACAGGCAAACAAATTTTTGATCGAACTATACCCATTCATATCTACTTCAATGCCACCCATTACATAATGCGCTGCCGGAACCACTGGAATCATTTGCGTCTCTATATCAATCCCTAAACTGGCACACTTCTCAAAAATGTTCGGAAAATGCTTCTTAAACTCAGTCATTTCTAAATGTGAACAATCGAGAAAAACATGAGGATCTCCTGACACGATCAACTCCTGATTTATGGCTCTTGCCACAACATCACGAGGTGCTAATTCTGCTCTTTCATCGACCTCCAGCATAAAGCGATCCCCGGCCTTGTTCCGAAGATAGGCTCCAAACCCTCTTACCGCCTCTGAGATTAAAAACGATGGACTGACCCCTGGTTGGTATAAAGCAGTTGGATGAAATTGCACAAACTCCATATCGACTATTTTTGCCTTTGCTCTATAGGCCATGGCAATCCCATCACCAGTGGCAATTAAAGGATTTGTGGTGGCGGCATAGACCTGTCCTATGCCTCCAGTGGCCAGTATGGTCGAACTCGCCAGATAGGTATCGATTTGGTTTGTTTTTTGATTTAAAATATAAGCGCCGTAACAGGCGATATTTTCGGATTCAGAAAGTGTTGTCACATGGTGATCTGTAATAAGATCTATGGCAAAATGATAGGGCAACATTTCAATATTAGGCAATTTATCTACCTGCTCCAACAGGGTCTTTTCAACTTCAAAGCCAGTAATATCTTTATAATGTAATATTCTATTGGCCGAATGTCCACCTTCCATGCCCAGGTCAATCTCTCCTTCAGTATTATAATCGAAATCGGTCCCCCAGTCAATCAGCTGGTTCATAGAGTCAGGCGCCTCTTCCACAACCATTTTTACAACGTCTTTGTTATTGAGATGATCTCCTGCCACCATGGTGTCGTCAATATGATCCTGAAAAGAATCCAGTTTATCCCAAACGGCAGCGATCCCACCTTGTGCATATTTCGTATTTGACTCACTTTCATCAGCCTTAGTGGCTACGATGACTTTTTTATTCGGCAGAGCAGCTGCAGATTTAATGGCAATCGACAATCCCGCCACTCCTGAACCTAGAACCAATATATCAGCCTTACATACGCTCATCTTTATTTCGAAGAAATATCTAACATACGTTGGATAGGAATCAATGCTTTCTTTTGTACTTCTGCAGACACATGTACCTCAGGTAATTCATGTTTCATACACAAATACAATTTCTTCATGGTATTCATCTTCATATAAGGACATTCACTACAGGCACAGGTATTATCTTCCACGGCTGGAGCCGGATATAAGGTTTTTTCCGGAACCTCTTTTTGCATCTCATGTAAAATTCCTGCTTCAGTGGCTACAATAAACTCTTTCGAAGGGTCGGTTTTGGCAAAATTGATCAATCCTGAAGTCGAACCTATATAGGCTGCCGTTTTCAAAATATGCTCTTCTGACTCAGGATGCGCAATGATCTTGGCCTCCGGATGTGCTTGATGGGTATTTAACAACTTGTCAATTGAAAACGCCTCATGTACAATACAGGCGCCCTCCCATAAGAGCATATCACGTCCGGTTTCTTTATTAATATAAGCCCCTAAATTCTTATCCGGTGCAAATATGATGGGCTGGTCTATAGGGATAGAATCTACAATTTTTTTGGCATTCGATGAAGTACAGCAAATATCACTAATGGCTTTGACATCAGCAGAAGTATTCACATAGGTTACCACTAAATGATCTGGATGTTTCTTTTTGAATGCCAGCAAATCAGAAGCTTCACAGGCTTCAGACAAAGAACAACCTGCATTCAGATCTGGCAATAAGACCTTTTTATCAGGGTTGAGAATCTTGGCTGTTTCAGCCATAAAATGAACTCCTGCAAAGACAATTAAATCTGCATCAACTTCAGCAGCCTTATAAGACAACTGCAAACTATCACCTACAAAATCTGCAATATCCTGTATGGCAGGCTCCTGATAATAATGAGCCAGAATAACTGCATTTTTCTCTTCTTTTAATTTTTGAATCTCAGCAGCAAAGTCAAGCTCTTCATTTGTTTCTATATCCAAAAAACCTTTCTCCTTTAAATCTTTCTTGGCTTGTTCAATTTCCATAATCTAGATAGTTTTAGCTACACAAAATTAATCTTTTTTAGTGAAACTTTGAAGTGAACATCATAGATAGAATTAAAAATACCAAGCTCAAGATTGACCACAAGATCCTGATCTTCTATTGGCATTATTTCTTTAGAACAAACCAGAATTCCCTTTACTGTCGATAAGAACTTTTGCCTACCTCACGAAATTTCACTATATTCGATTCATTCCTAATTGCTTAGAAAAAAAATAATTTATGACAGCCTGATGTCATTGGTAGTTTTTGAGCACCGCAAAAACATGTATAATTTTAAAATCAGATCGCACAGAAAAAACATCATCCAATCCTGTTAAACAACTAATCAATATGAAGTCCCCTGCAAAAATTTTAATAGTAGAAGATGAAATGATCATTGGAGCCAATATTTCGCTGCAATTATCCAAATTAGGATATGAAGTAACCGGTATCGTTTCAAAAGGTGAAGAAGCCTTGACGCATGTCAGACAAAGTCGTCCAGATATTGTACTGATGGACATACAACTTAAAGGATCCCTTGACGGAATTGAAACCGTGACTCAGATGCATCGTGAGACAGAAATGCCCATAATTTATTTGACCGCTAATGCAGATGAAGAAAATTTTGAAAGGGCAAAATCTACCCATCCTTATGCCTTTATTTCAAAACCTTTTAAAAAACTGGATTTGCAGCATGCTATTGAACTCACCATGGACAGATTAGACAAAAATGATTCTAAAATAACCACGATAGAAGTTGAAGAAGAAACGTGTATCTCGCCTTTTGTTCAAAGTGATAGTATTTATGTAAGACGAAATGAAAAAATGATCAAAATCTTGATCAAGGACATCTATTATTTTGAAGCTGACAGAAATTATTGTAAAATTTTTTCCAAAAAGAAAGAATGCCTCCTGGTGATGACCTTAAAAGAAATCAATGACAGACTGCCACCTGAACATTTTTTAAGAATACACAGGTCATTTATCGTGAACCTATCACATGTTGACGAAGTTGCAGGAACTCATGTTGTCATCGGTAAAAAGGCCATTCCCCTGAGCAAAACCCTAAGACGAGAGCTCTTAGACCGACTGCAAACTTTTTAGTCTACATCGAATTCCATTCTTATCGTAGTTCCTTCACCGCTCATGGTCATAATTGATCCGTCCAATTGATGAATCAACAAGTCGATCAGTTGCGTGCCAAATCCACTACCTTCATCGTTTTCCTTATCGAATTCAAGCAATCCTATTCCGTTATCCGACACTTCCAAAAGTATCCTGTTTGATGTCAAATGACGACAAATTATTTGAATAACTCCCTTTTGACCTTCCGGAAATGCATGTTTTAAGGAATTTGTCAATAATTCATTAACGATGAGTCCGATGGGTATTGCCGCATCAACATCCAAATGCATTTCTTCTAGCTCGTAGGTATAGGCCACTCTTTCATCCATACCATATGAATCCAGAATATGACTACTAAGATCGATCAAATAGTCTTTCATTCCAATAGTTGAGAGGTTCGTTCCCTGATACAGTTTCTGATGAATCATACTCATAGAATACACCCTGTTCCTACTCTCTTCAATAGCCGAAATGATTTTTGGATCTTTGATCTTTTCGGCCTGTAATTCTAGCAAACTAGAAACAATCCCAAGATTATTCTTTACCCTGTGATGAATTTCCTTCAAAAGAAATTCTTTTTCTTCATTCTGACTCTCAAGCAAACTATTCTTCTTTTTGTTATTTTGATAAGTGACATAAAGAACTAAAAGCAAAATAAGAAGCAGTCCTGCAATAATTATTATCAAAGACTGAGTAGATCTTTGCTTTTTAATTCGTTCTTCCATGCCCAGAATCATGCTTTCCTTATCATCCAGATCAAATTCATATTTCAATAGCGACATCCTCTTTTTCGCATTGTCATCAAATACTTCTTTTTTCAGAGAATCATACACTTCAAAGGCCTCGATCGCATCTTTATAATTATGACTTTCCCTATACGCCCTTCCTAACCTGCGATACAACTGACTCAGAAAATACTTGTCTCCAAAATCTGGCGTAGCTACTTCAAGAGAAAGATTCAAAAGATCAATAGATTCCTTATATTTTCCCTGAAACAATTTTAGCCTGCCCAACGCGAGCCATGAGCGCATCAGTAAAAAATCATTATCTATTAGATTTGCATACCTAACTGCCTGCTCTCCTGCCTGTTCAGCATTTTCAAACTGACCTAACTCGGTATACAGATCGACCAATGAAATATAAACATCACTCAGGTTATTGTAAAACCCGTATTGTTCTCCTATATCAATTGCCTGCTTAAAATAGAAAAGGGCCTCCTCATATTCACCCAGATTGAGTAAATTATTTCCAACAACATAGAGAACAAAGTCATAATCCATGTCTTTTATGCCCCGTTCTTCAAAATAGTTTACAGATCTCATGGATAACTCAAGACCTTTCTCATAATCTGAAAACTTCCAATATAAATTGCTAAGATCACTATAGGCCTGCGCAATGGCCCTATTATCATTTAAATCTGCTCCAATATCCTTGCACCTAAATGCAAAATCAGCAGCCATAAGAATATTACCCTTTCTTTCATAGATATATCCGAGTTGGGTATACAGCAAGGGCAGGTCATTGATCTTAACCTTTTGTTCAGCATCTTGCAAGATGGCAAGTGCCGTATCGAGTTTCTCCATTCTCAGTAGAATGGCTCCTTCAGTGATCTGAAACCTCCCCTCCCATAATTCATTTTTATCAGACCTTACAAGCTCCAGGCCCTCCCTTGTAAGCTCCAGAGACCTCTTTAAATCCCTGGTATGCATATAATATGCCAGGTCATTAAGGGCTGCATATTTCAAGGTATCGACCTGAATCTGTTCATACCCTGCTTCTAATTCATCGAGGTAGTTTGCATCAAAATCATCGGTTTCCAGAAAAACCCTATAGTATGGTACGGGACGATCAATATCAATTAATTTCTGAGAATTAAGATAGCCTGTGCAGAAGACCAACAAGATTATCAACAAGAGATTTTTTAATAAATGCCTATTCATACGATTTAACGTTCTGATTTCATATCCATAGAATAAAATTGTGCAGAACTTTCAACCAGCAAGTGCAAATTAAACCGGTTCAAAGTAAGCAATTTCATCGTCACATGTAGAAAGTTACAAATTATAATACAAATGCTTTTGATAAATAAAAAGGGACCTTCGGACAAGAATAAACGATATCTGTCCTATTTGGTTTGACTTTGTACCCCAATCAGGATTACATTAGTTCATCTAAAGATCAAATAAATACCTGAAAAATTGTTAAATGCGTAGATATACTCCTATAATCTTCCTTTTCTTATTCCTTGCATCCTGCAATGAATCCGAAAATAGCGCAGAAAAAGAACGAAAAAATTTAAAAACTTGCCTGAGCTTTGTTGACAACATTTGGAACAACAAAGACATCTCTAGTCTCGATTCTTTTTTTGCGGAGGAATTTTCACGAGATGTCAACAATATAGAGGCAGCCACAAACCTTATGGAACTCACTGCCATTTTCAATATTTACTTTACAGCTTTTCCTGATTTACATTTCACCATTGAGCAAATCACCCCAATTGATGAGCAAATATACATGACATGGAAAATGACCGGTACAAATACCGGTGTTTTTGGAGACGATCCGCCTACCGGAAAAAAAGTTCAGATCAGCGGCATGACAAGATTAGATTTTGACAGCGATAATAGGATCGTAAAGCAAAATGTTTTCTACACCGAGCTCTCCCTGTTGCAACAGTTAGGATATGAATTAAACAAACCAACTATAAATAATAATAAACCTATTAATTAAAACTAAACTACCATGAAACTATTAAAGCTTTCCCTTTTCGTTTTTGTCATGACCTTAACGCCTTTACTTTCTTTTTCACAGGAAAAGAACGATTATCCTGCCTATTGGATTCATGAAGATCGCGTTAAACCTGGCATGACCGATGAATATGAGCAAATTGCCAAAGACCTTGTAGCCGCCTGTAAAGAGCATAATGTTCAAGAAACCCAATGGCTGACCATGGCCTTAAATGATAATTCATATTTGTATGTAACTCCCATGAAGAATTTTGCTGAACTCGATGCTGATGGCTTTGCAACGCTATCAGAAAAAATGGGCAAGGATAAAGTGAATGCCTTATTTGAACGCTTTAACAATACCTATAATGAGCATGGCGATTATGTCGTATATCTGAATAAGAAACTATCCTACATGCCTGGAGGTATTTCTCAAACCGTAGAAGGCCAAAATTACAGAACCTTATACTTTAATTATGTAACTCCAGAAAACGACAAAGGATTTCATGATACTATGAAAAAAATGAAGGAGGCTTTCGAGAAGAATAATTCTAAACTTCATTACCGTGTGTACAAAACCGGATTTGGAGTGATGGGAACCTACTATATGGTTGCCCTCGCTGCTGAAAGTAACCTAGACAGTGCAAAAAAAGGCGATGACAACTGGAATGCCATGAAAGATGATTTTGAACCACTTTTAAAAGAACTCAGCAAACATACCTGGAAAACAGATGAAAAAAGAGGTTGGATGAGAGAAGATCTGGGATACATTCCAGCGAAGTAATTCTCACGATTTTTTGATATGAAAAACATTTTATTAGCCGCCTCTGTTCTAATATCTCTTTTGTCATGTGACACTATGAAAGAAAAAAGGTACACACGTGATTGTGCTGAAATTGACTTGTTAGTGCAAGGAATCGAATATTATGAGAAGGGCGATTGGGATCAATGGCTTGCTCAATATGACGATTCTGCCAAGATCTACCAAAACACATGGCATGTTTGGTCTAGCCCGGAAGTTACGAGAGAAAAGCACAAAGAGCTCATTTCAAAACTCTCATCATATAGCTTTGAAAGAGAAGAATTAAGCATGGAAAGAATTATTGATGACAATGGCAAAGTATGGGTGAATTCCTGGGCTTTGTGGAAAGGCACTCTAAAAGCTAATAACAAGGTAATTGAAATCCCTGTTCACCTTACCATTCAATTTGTAGATGGTAAAATAATAGAAGAATGGGGGTTTTGGGATACCAATGAGCTGAATAGAGAATTGAGTCAAATCGAAGAAATTTCAAACTAAATAAATTTATATATGAATCAAATAGATCCTTCTAAAATTATGCAAATTGGGATGGGATTTTGGGCTTCCAAGACCTTACTCACGGCAGTAAACATGAATCTCTTCACCTTGCTTGCAAAAGGTGAAAAATCAGCTAAAGAAATTCAAACTTCTTTAGGGCTTCACGACAGGTCAGTCTATGATTTTCTCGACACCCTGGTCGCTCTTCAATTCCTAGATCGAAAAGGAATTAAAGAAACTGCAACCTATTCAAATGCTGCAGATGCAGATTTATTTTTAGACAAAAATAAACTGACCTATATCGGTGGCATACTCGAAATGTCAAACAACAGACTGTACCCATTCTGGAATCACCTGGAAGAAGCTTTAAAAACAGGAGAACCTCAAAATGAAAGTAAATCAGGCGGCGCTTCGATGTTTGACGCCATATATGCCAATCCTGAAACCTTGGCAGAATTTCTACATGCCATGGGAGGTGTTCAAGCCGGTAATTTTGACTGCTTTGCCAGAAATTTTGATTTCTCAACGATCAAAACGCTTTGCGACATTGGTGGTGCTGGAGGAAATCTATGCATCCATGTGGCAAAAAATAATGAACACATCACTTGCTTGTCATTCGATCTGCCCCAGGTAGAACCCATCGCCAACAAGAATTTTAGTCAACTCGGTCTCAAGGATCGGGCTCAGGCAGTTGCCGGTGATTTTTTTGCAGATGACCTCCCTAAAGCAGATCTGATAACCATGTGTAATGTTTTGCATGACTGGGGACTGAAGGATAAAAAAACACTCCTAAAAAAAGCATTTGATGCCTTACCTGAAAATGGCACGCTGGCTGTTATTGAAAATGTCATTGACAATGAAAGAAATAAAAATGCTTTTGGACTTATGATGTCATTAAATATGCTCATAGAAACTGACGAAGGTTTCGACTATAGCTTTTCCGATATCGAGTCCTGGACCAAAGAAATTGGATTCAAATCGGTAAAAATCATGCCATTAACCGGACCTACCAGTGCGGTCATTGCTGTAAAATAAAAAGATAGAATCAACCAAAATCACCAATCCATACATTTGATTGGTTCATCAAACCGGTAAGCACACGTATGTTGAAAAGTATCGACAGGGGAAAGGTTTCATCATACGTGTCTTACCATTTTTTTGGTTTTAACTATCTTTAAAACAAGATCAACAGCAAAATCTCACAAAATGTCAGCTCAACTCAAGTCGAAACGAATTGCTTCCATAGATATTCTAAGAGGCTTGGTCATAGTTATTATGGCCCTCGATGATGTTGGAGACTATTTCCATTGCGGAGCATTAGTTTCAGACCCGACAGACTTAGAAACAACCACTCCAATTCTCTTTATGACGCGCTTTATCACACATTTTTGCGCGCCTGTCTTTATTTTTTTAACCGGAACATCGGCAAGTCTTTATGGACAAAATAAATCGAAAAAAGAGCTTTCCAAATTTCTTTTTTCAAGAGGTATATGGTTGATTTTTGTAGAAATCGTTATTATGAATTTTATCTGGTGGTTTGACCCAAGCTATAGTTTCATAAATCTGCAGGTCATCTGGGCCATAGGTTTATGTATGGTTTTTTTAGCAGCTATCATTCATATGCCTTTTAAAATTATAATTGCCCTGTCACTTATTATGGTTTTCGGGCATAATGCCCTTGACCATATTACAGTAGAAGGCAAAAGCTTTAGTGCTATACTATGGTATATTTTTCATCAACCCAAATTCTTACAATTAGAGAGCCAACGAATGATTGCCTTTTTCTATCCTATTATTCCCTGGATTGGAATAATGGCCCTCGGATATTGTTTTGGGTTTTTATACAGAAAAAAAAGCGATCAGAAAAAAAGAAAGACTTATTTATTAGTACTAGGATATAGTTCCATTGCACTGTTTCTTATAATTCGATTTCTCAATGTTTATGGAGATATGATTCCATGGTCCACTCAAAAAGATGTTTTGTTCACCCTTTTATCATTTATAAACGTTTCAAAATATCCACCATCTTTGCTGTATTTATTGATTACTATCGGACCAACTTTTTTAGTTCTTTATTGGCTCGAAAACAAACAATCAAAACTCCTGAATATTTTAGTTGTTTTTGGGAGAGTGCCATTTTTTTATTACGTCCTACATGTTTTCATTATTCATTCTGCTGCCTTAATAACTTTGTTTATTCTGGGAAAGGATTGGAGGATGATGATCTTTGGTCCGGATTCATTTACAACAAATAAAATGGCTGAAAACGGATACTCCTTGGGCGTAGTTTACCTGGTTTGGATTCTGGTGGTTGCGTTTTTATATCCTTTATGTAAAAAATACATGATCTATAAACTTAATAATCCTCAAAAGCGATGGCTCAGTTATCTCTAAACCATTTGACCATGAAACATAATACAATGAATTCAATCCTAAAGAAAAATCTCATTCTACTACTGCTACTATGTTGCCTGTCTTGCAAAGATGAAAAACCTAAAAACAATTATTTAGGAATCGTGAATATTGACATTAGCGGAAATGAAAAGGCTTTACCGCATTTCGAAAAAGGACTCCTGCTATTACACAGTTTTGAATATGCTGATTCACGTGAATCGTTTTTAAAAGCACAGGAAGTCGACCCAACACTTTTAATGGCATATTGGGGAGAAGCTATGACTTATAATCACAGTTTATGGACTGAACAAGATTATGACAAAGGAATCATGGCACTGGAAAAACTACATAAATATGAAAACAATACCGAAATCTCAGAATTGGAAAAGGACTTTATCAGCGCCGTTAAAATTTTATATCAGTCAGACTCGGTGAAAGTAAATAGAGATGAGAATTATGCCAAAAAAATGGCAGCCTTATACGAAAAATACCCAGATAATCATGAAGTTGCAGCTTTCTATGCACTGTCATTGTTGGGCTCTGTAGAAGACGGTCGGGATGAAACCATTTATGGTAAAGGAGCGGAAATTGCACAAGGAATTCTTGACAAAAACCCCAATCATCCAGGTGCCCTGCATTATGTTATTCATTCTTATGATGACCCAGGTCATGCCGAACTGGCACTTGCTGCGGCAGATTCCTATGCAGTTGTAGCTCCTGATGCAGGACATGCACTCCATATGCCTTCTCATATTTACATGGCTTTGGGTATGTGGGACAAGGTTGTTAGCAGCAATGAAAATTCATTCCAGGCCAGCATCAACAGGATGAATGCCAAAAATCTTGCCCCTCACGGCAGAGGCTATCATGCTTTTCACTGGCTTGAATACGGATACCTCCAACAAGGAAGATTCGAGGAGGCCGAGAAAATGGTATATGATATGCAACGATTCATGACTGATGCTTCAAACCAATATTCAAAAACACATATGGTCTACCTAAAGGGTACCTATCTTGTTGAAAGTGATGATTGGGATAGTGACATTGTCAATATTGAAGTCGATATTGAAGATTTAAATGTTGTCACTCGATCCAAATATAAGTTTATCAAGGGCATGCATGCCTTCAAAAAAAATGATCGTGAAAGACTTGAAGCAGCCATCAGCGACATAAAAAAAGACCATGACAAAGAATCTTATCTGGTGACTTATGACGATGCTCCATTTTGTTCTGGTGCGAGTCGTTACAATACCTCGCCGTCCATGTTGGTCAGAACAGAGATTATGATGTACCAATTAATGGCCCTGAAGAGTTGGCTAGACGGCAATGTTACAGAAACAGAAATGCTTCTTAAAAAAACCATTGAACTTGAAGAAAACCTCAGTTTCAGTTTCGGTCCACCAGTGGTTCAGAAACCAACCACAGAGCTCTATGCCGACTGGCTTTTGGCAAATGGTAGAACCGAAGAGGCTGCTGAACTATATCAAACGACACTTGACAAAACACCGAAGCGCAGTAAATCTGAAGAAGGGCTAAAAGCCTGTAAAAGTAAATCATCTGCACTGGCAATGAGCAACAAATAAAGATTCTTTTCGCATTTTGCGGCATATCTTCGAAAGATAAATTTTTATATATTTACCCAAAACCACAGTTGTTGCCACCTTATTCCTAATTCCAATAACTTTCTTTGAAAGGAGGATCGGTTGCGACATAGCTAGACTTGATGTATGAATAGAAGAATTGCCTTGAGAAATTTAGGGATCCTGACAGGAGGAATGGTACTACTCCCCTCTTGTGATTTCTCAAAAGAAAAAGCCAGTTTGATCCTCAATAAATTTGAAATCCTTCCTTCAGAGGAATCTTTAATGAAAGAACTTATAAGCACCATTATACCAGAAGGAGAGATTCCCGGTGCCAGATCATTGGAAGTAGATAACTTTATTTGGATCATGGTAGATGACTGCCTGAGAAGTGAAGATCAGGATCTATTTCTGAAAGGAATGAAAATGTTTGAGCCACATGTAAAAAAAGTATCCGGAAAATCGTTTGCATCACTCGATCAAAAGCAACGAGAAGAGCTACTTGAAGGAGTTTTAGAAAACAAGCTCGAAAAATCTGAAACCGATGAGAATGCATTAAAATTATTTGTCTCGATCACTAAAAATTTAACGAGTTACGGATATATGCAATCTGAATATATCATGACAGAAGTAATGCCTTACACACTGGTCCCGGGCTCGTATGGATCATGTGAAACAGTAGATAACAGTAAAAGAATTAATGTAAATGGATAATTTGGTAAACGAAAGTAAGGGTTCAGAAGACTTTGATGTTATTGTCATTGGCTCCGGAATGAGCGGCGGCTGGGCTGCTAAAGAATTTACTGAAAAAGGATTTAAAACCCTGGTCATTGAAAGAGGACCCGAAGTAAAACACAATGTAAATTATCCAACTACGAATATGAACCCTTGGGAGTTTAAGCACAGGGGTAACATCCCTGAAGAGATTAAACAGGAAAACCCCATTGCAAGCAGGTGCTATGTTTTTAGAGAAGATGCGGCCCATTTTGTATCAAAAGATAAGGAACACCCCTATATTCAGGATCAACCATTTGACTGGATCAAAGGCTATCAAACCGGTGGTAAATCATTATTGTGGGCCAGACAAACCCAACGATTCAGCAACTACGATTTTGAAGGCCCCGCCAGGGATAATTTTGCCGTGGACTGGCCAATTCGCTACAAGGATTTAGCCCCTTGGTACAGCCATGTTGAAAAATTTGTGGGAATTGCAGGAAACAAGGATGGTCTGGACACCTTACCTGATGGAGAATTTTTACCTGGTATGGATTTAAATTGCATCGAAGAACATTTTAAATCATCAGTCGAAGAGAACTATGAAGACAGGCATGTAATTAGCGGAAGATGTGCACATATTACTGAACATCGTGACATCTTTGCCCAGCAAGGCAGAGGGCCTTGTCAATACAGAAATCTTTGCCAAAGAGGATGCCCTTTTGGAGGCTATTTCAGCAGTAATTCAAGTACCCTACCATGGGCAATGAAAACTGGCAATCTTACAATGATTCATGATTCTGTAGTGGCCTCAGTTATTTATGATGAAGAAAAAGGGAAGGCTACCGGGGTTTTGGTGATCGATGCTAAAACCAAAGAGAAAAAAGAATACAAAGCATCAGTCATTTTTGTCAATGCCGGTGCTTTAAATACAAACCTGATCTTGTTAAATTCCAAATCCAAACGTTTTCCTGACGGCTTGGGTAATGACAATAAATTACTGGGAAAATTCGTCGCCTTTCATAATTACCGCGCACAGGTTTTTGCCGAATATGAAGGATTTGAAGACAAACATACGACAGGTCGTGAACCAACCAATGCCTATCTGCCTCGATTCAGAAATGTCAAAAAACAAGAAACAGACTTTTTAAGAGGCTATGCCGTAACCTTTAACGCGAGAAGACAAATAATTCAGGATACTGGAGGTATAGGAAACTCCCTAAAAGAAGGCCTGTTAAATCCCCGTTATGGTGTCTGGAGGGCTTCTGCCCATATGATGGGAGAAACAATTCCAAAGGAAGATAATCGCGTGAGTCTGGATCCAACCCAAAAAGATGAATGGGGTATCCCCTTGTTAAAGATCAATGTGACCTATGATGAAAATGACGAAAAAATGATCAAAGATTTTCATACAGAATTTAAAGAAATGTTCGCCAAAGCTGGCTTTTCAAATATTAGCTTGTATGATTCTAAACAAGCTCCTGGCTTAGACATTCATGAAATGGGTGGTGTAAGAATGGGTAAGGATCCAAAGACTTCGTTACTAAATAAATGGAATCAACTTCATGCCTGCAAGAATGTATATGTAACAGACGGTGCCTGTATGACCTCCACCTCAACTCAAAACCCGTCACTTACCTATATGGCAATTACCGCAAGAGCTTGTGACCATGCCATTAAAGATTTGAAAAGACTAAAATAAAACACCTGAAATTGAACGCAACTAAATCTAATATACACCATCATTAAAGTACCTTGGTACTTTTTAAAAAACGCTGAATTTATGTCGAAACGATTCCTTTGTCTATTTTTATTATTGAATATTAGTTTATTCGCCCAACAGAAAGAGTTAAAACTTGCGGCCGATGTATGGCCCCCGTTCACAAATGTTGAGGAAGAAAAATCGATCTTAACAGATCTTGTCAATGAGGCCTTGACTCGAATTGATGTAAAATCTTCAGTGAGCATCATTGAATTTACGAAAGTTTTAAGCGAAATAGAATCGGGAAAACTAGATGGTTCTCCCGCACTTTGGATTAGTGAGGAAAGAAAAGAAAAATATTATTTCTCAAAGCCTTACCTTCATAATCAACTGGTTTTGGTTGGAAGAAAGGGTAGCAATGTGAGTCAGGAATCTTTTGATGAACTGAAAGGTAAAAAAATCGGTCTTGTAGACAACTATGCCTATGGTGCTTTTGGAACAGACAATGACATCATCGTTGTTTCTGACATCAGTAATCAAAAAAACCTTGAAAATTTACTATCTGATAAAATAGATTATATGTTAGTTGACGCCCTGTTAATTCAGTATATGCTAAAATACCAGTTAAATGACGTTACTCAGCATCTGGCGATAGGACAAAAACCTCTTTTGATCAAACCCTTGCATTTCGCGTTAGGAAAAAATGTTGAAAATGCCGAGGAAATATTAGACAAATTTGATCAGGAGATTGAAAAAATGGTTGCAGATGAAAGTTTTAACCGAATTCTTGAATTAAACTGGATAAAGGCCGATGTTGATGGTGATGGGGTCATGGAACTGGTGCTGGGTAGTAATATGGCAGGTACTGAGGCCCCAAAAAATATTTATGGATTGATGATGGATAATTCCTATAAAGAAAAGAATGGTCCAACGCGCTATTATGTAGATGGCAAACTATATGAAGATTGGGACAATGTTCCAAAAAGTTATAAGCTTGACCTGGTTCAAGACAGAACGCCCAGCGAAGAAGATGCCTACATTCGCTTAAATTTCTAAACATCTATCAGATAAAACAAGAACCTGCTTTTTCTCAAAGGCAGGTTTTTTTTGTTAATTTTAGAAGAGAATTACGTTTAATTTTAAATCTATACCCCTATGGAACTAAACGAAGTAATGCAAGAATTAGAATCATATGCAGATGAAAGAACGAAAAACACGCATATGAATCACGGAGCCCAGGAACCTTTATTTGGTGTCAAAGTAGGAGATCTCAAAAAAATTCTCAAAAAAACCAAAAAGAACCATGGCTTATCATTGGCACTATACAATACAGGAAATTCTGACGCCATGTATTTGGCAGGATTGATGGCAGATGAAAAACAAATAACCAAGGAAGACTTAAATCACTGGGTAAAACAGGCCTATTGGTCCTTTTTAAGTGAATATGCCGTTCCCTGGGTAGCAGCAGAAACTACATTCGGTTTTGATCTGGGCTTAGAATGGATTACTTCTGATGTCGAGACCATAGCCTCTGCTGGTTGGTCAACACTTTCCAATTATGCCAGTGTAAATACCGAACTTGACTTGAACAAATACCGTTCCCTTCTTCACCTGGTAGCCAAAAACATTCACAATGAGCAAAACAGGGTCAAATATACCATGAATGGTTTTGTAATTGCGGTTGGCAGTTTTATTCCAGAATTAACCGATGAGGCCAAAATGATCGCAGATCAAATTGGGAAGGTAGCTGTTTATATGGGAGAGACATCCTGTAAAGTTCCTTTGGCAACAGACTATATTAAAAAAGTTGAAACCAAGGGAAGCATTGGTAAAAAAAGAAAAGCCGCGAGATGCTAATTGTCATGTTTTATGTAATAAAAAAGATCAATATTTGCACTTAATTAAAGACTGGACAAAATGAAAACTGCATCAATCGTAGATGATTTCTCTTATAATGATTCTAAACCTGACATATCTGTATTATTGGAAACAGAGAATAGCAAGGAATTGCGAATCGCCATGAAGCGGGGGCAATCGATGAAAAAACATCAGACTCCATTCCCCATAATTGTAGAAATATTTGAAGGAAGCATTGATTTTGGTGTGGATGATCAACGGCTGCACTTGGTTAAAGGCGACATTCTTTCACTTGAAGGAGGTAAACCCCATGACCTGACAAGTCTTAAAGATTCAATTATCCGATTATCTCTGGCTAAAAGTGACCGAGTCGACAGAGTTCGAGAAGTTGCCGAGAAATAGAAGCTTTCATCTTCTTACTCAGTAACAGCTTCAATACCTGTAAAAAATAATTCTATCTTTGGTATATAATCAATTTTATATGCCCTATCACGTAATTATCACCGGAGCAACTGGAATGGTTGGAAAAGGTGTTCTTCTGGAATGTATCGACCATAAAGACATTGAAAAGATCCTATTGGTGAATAGATCATCTGTTGGCATCACGCATCCAAAAGTCAAGGAAGTTTTGGTAAACGATTTTTTCAATCTCGAGCCTGTTAAAGAAGAAATGGCAGGATATCATGCCTGCTTTTTTTGTCTGGGGATAACTTCTATTGGTCAAAATGAAGAAACTTATTCAAAAATCACCTATGATCTTACCTTGAATTTTGCCAAAACATTTTTAAAGAAAAATAAGGGCAGTACTTTTTGCTATGTAAGTGGTACAGGAACCGACAGTACTGAAAAAGGCCGTAGAATGTGGGCCCGTGTTAAAGGTAAAACAGAAAATGACCTGCTTTCTTTGGGTTTTAAAAAGGCCTATATGTTCAGACCTGGTTATATTCAACCTCTACGTGGCATCAAATCTAATACAGGCTGGTACCAGACCGTATACAATATATTCAGACCCGTTTATTCAATTCTAAAACATTTTCCATCCACAGCAACCAACACCAGCCATGTAGGACTCGCCATGATCAACACACTCGATGGGACCTATTCACACACCATACTTGAAAATAAAGAAATCAACGAATTATCGGATGCCACAACGAAACCATAATATCTCCATACAGAATGTCATTTTTTTTCTAGCAGGTTTTTGCCTACTTCTGCATTCCTGTGAAAAAGAAACTCAAACCTCAACACCTGGCACTGATCTTCTTGACAAGACCGCTCTCGTCCAGGATCAACCCAATATACTGTGGATCGTTGCAGAAGATTTGAGTCCATATATTCCCTCTTTTGGTGATTCAACAATCACCACCCCAAATCTTAGCACACTTGCCGCGGAGGGTATTTGCTATGATAATTTTTACGCACCTCATCCGGTATGTGCTCCAGCCAGAGCAGCAATTATTACCGGAATGTATGCCAACAGCCTTGGTGCCAGTCATATGAGAACAGGGCCTTGGTTTGGTGGCAGACCTTCGCCTGAAGCCCTGCAAAATTACCAGAACAATGCCATGCCAAAAAACATCAATGCCTATGAAGCCATTCCTCCGTCTGAGGTAAAAATGTTTACCGAATATCTGAGAAAGGCAGGCTATTATTGTTCTAACAACAGCAAAGAAGATTACCAGTTTGTTAAAACTCCTACTGCCTGGGATGACAGTAGTAACAAAGCCCATTGGAGAAACAGGGCTCCGAATCAACCTTTTTTCTCAGTCTTTAATTTAGGAGTCACCCACGAGTCTCAAATATGGCGTAAGCAGCATGATTCCTTATGGATAAAAACTGATGCAGAAGTACCGATTCCTCCTTATTTACCCAATACTGACATCGCTAAAAATGATGTACGACGCATGTATTCCAACATCAAGGAAATGGATGCTCAGGTAGGAAAGATTCTAAAAGAATTAGAAGAAGATGGCTTATTGGAGCATACCATCATTTTTTGGTATACCGATCATGGAGGACCCCTTCCCAGGCAAAAAAGGTTACTCTACGATTCTGGTTTGAAGGTCCCGATGATCATCAGGTTTCCAAACGCCACAGAAAAGGCTACTCGAAATAAGGACATGATCAGTTTTATTGACCTGGCTCCTACCCTTTTATCAATTGCCAATATAGAGCCCCCAGCATACATGCAGGGAAGTGCTTTTATAGGTGAGTTTCGCCCTGCTGACAAACCCAATCATGTTTATGGAGCGGCAGACAGATTTGATGCTTCAACAGATAAAGTACGCAGTGTTAGAGATAAGCAATACAACTATATTCGGTATTATGATACCGAAAAACCCATGTACCTGGAAGTTAGCTATCGCAATCAAATGCCCATCATGCAAGAACTGTTAAAGCTAAAGGAACGTGGTGAATTAAACGACGCACAAGCGCTGTGGTTTAGAGAGCAAAAACCCAAGGAAGAATTATTTGATACTGATAATGACCCTCATGAAATCAATAATCTGGCAAACCTACCCTCCTATCAGTCAAAACTCTTAGAAATGAGACTCTTATGTGATCAATGGGTTGACACCATTAAAGATACTGGCTTGTTGGAAGAAGAAAAGCTATTGGCTGAAATGATTCCTGATGGCATTCAACCAAAAACTAAAGAAGTTCAAGTTTCCCTTGACCAGGGAATTATTGATTTAAGTTCAAAAACCAAAGGAGCATCTATTGGTTATAAAATTGTGAAAGACACTGCTATGGCCAAAGACCTTGCCTGGAAAATCTATGACAAACCATTTAAACTCAGCTCAGGACAAAAACTTCTGACCATAGCACACAGAATTGGCTACCTTCCAAGTGATATAACCCTTTTTAATGAATAAGTAATGAAAACAAGAATCAAAAACACCTTGCTCACAATTGCTATAGTTAGTAATTGTTTTTTCATAGACGCTCAAGTGCAAAAAACACCAATTATTATTGATACCGATGCCAATAACGAAATTGATGATCAGCATGCCTTGGCCTATGCCTTATTTAATCAAGATGCATTTGACATTAAAGGAATTACAGTAAATGCCACGTATAATGGAGGGGCTATTGACAATCATGTAATGGAAGCACAACGTGTACTTGACCTCTGCGAAGAAAACAGTCATATACCGGTGATCAAAGGAGCAAACAAAGATTTCGAGTCTATCAAAAATCAGATTCACAAAGAAAACTTTGATGGTAACAAGGCGGTTGATTTTATTATCAAAAAGGCTTTGGAGAATGACAATGGTAAACTTGTTGTCATTGCTATTGGAAAATTGACAAACATTGCTCTAGCTGTCAAAAAACACCCAGAAATATCGAATCATATACGATTGGTTTGGCTAGGTTCAAACTATCCCGAACCGGGTGAGTATAATCTTGAAAATGATATTCCCGCTATGAATTATCTTTTAAAAGGTGATATCCCTTTCGAAATGGTCACTGTTCGTTACGGAAAACCTAACGGAACGGATGTCGTTAAAATTACCAAGGCAAAGGCTGTTCAGCATATTAAAGGTTATGGACCTGTTGTTTCAAAGGAAGTCACAGGCCGACATGGTGGTCAATTTAAGCGTTTTGGTGATTACGCCATGGACCTCTATCATCATATTGATTACTATGGTGACCCTCCATCTCGATCTTTATTTGACATGGCTGCTGTGGCCATTGTCAAAAATCCAGCATGGGCAGCGTCTAAGGTATTGACAGGACTTCAAATGACTGATGATACCTGGAACCAAAAAGGCTTAGACTCAAGAGAAATCATCCTTTGGGAAAATTTTGATAAAGAGGCTATTCTCAACGATTTTTACGAAACTCTAATAAAAGTCAGTAACTAAAAAAGGCTCCATAAGGAGCCTTTTATCTTTACAATTATTGAATTATTTGCTTTTCTCATCAAACTGTTTCGCCAGTTTTTCAGAGTATTTTGGTGCAACCTCTGAGGCAGACTTAGGATCAGTGATATTCACAGAAATTACTGCTACCATTTGGTCTCCCGGTCTGTCTAAATCAAAAATTACGGATTCTAATTTATAAATATCTGACTCATAGGTTCTTGAAGACGCTGGAACATAAGCACCACCGTACCCATAAGGAGAATAGTAAGATCCATAATAACCATGAAACCCTCCATAGTAACCACCATGATAACCTCCGGTAGTTGTGGTATTTATTTCTGTCTTCATGTCTTTAATTACTGTCAAAACAATACCGTTGATTCCCTCTTTTGACAAGTCAGCTACAAGGGCATCAATCTGGTCAGGAGTCATTTTCAAATTCAAATTCAACTCCGGAAATTTCTTATAACTCTCTACGGCATCGACCCCTCTGGCTCTAAGCTGCTTCGCTATTTCCTGCTCAAAACGTTGTCTTCCAACAACATCATCTACACGTGCCATCACTAAAAAGTGATCCGACTTTGATTCTGCAATATCCGGAGCCTTCCAGGAATCTGTCACAGTTACAGATGGTCCACAACTAACAGCTACTAGCATGGCGATTAAAAACGTACTTATTCCAACTATTTTTTTCATTATTTCAATGTTTATTTCTTATCGATTAATTATCCAATACACTTTAAAACAAAAATACGAATTTATAACCGTTGCTTTGTCTTAAGGATATCATAAATCGTAGCTACAATAATTGTGCCTATTTAAACTGGGCAAAAACTTTTTCAGCGTATTTAGGAGCAACTTCTGAAGCTGATTTAGGATCGGTAATCTCAACAGTTACAGCAGCGATTAATTGTTTGTTCCTCTCTCTTTCCAAATCGTAGGCCACTGATTCTAAATAATACTTTTCTGAAGTATAGGTCCTTTGGGAAACCGGAATATAGGCACCTGAATACCCATAAGGAGAATAAACAGAACCAAAATAATCTCCAAAATACCCATAACCATCATAGTATCCAGGATAATACCCTACACCAACTCCCACACCCGAGGTGCTTGTTCTGGTTTCAGAGGTTGCATCTTTGATTACGGTGAATACAATACCATTAAAGCCTTCATTCTGAATTCCAGCCACCCAACGATCAATTTCCTCTTCTGTCAATTGCAATAATACATTAAGTGAAGGATATTGCTTATAGCTTTCGACAGCTTTGACGCCACCGGCTCTCAACCTTTCAGCAATTTCCTGTTCAAATCGTTGACGGCCAGCCTGATCATCTACTCTGGCTATGACCAAATACTGCTCTTCTCTTGCTTCATCAAAATCATCTGCCTGCCAGGCATCGGTAACTTTTACTGAAGTTCCACAACTTGCTGTCAAAA
>CAYQPI010000125.1:0-11852 GCA_964419405.1 uncultured Flavobacteriaceae bacterium | reverse complement strand
GGCCTATGACACCCTGCCCTGGTATGGTCAAGAGCTGGAAGAAACGAAAAAAGTGATGTCAACTAATTTTTATGCTTATGGCTTCGAAGAAAATCGTAATATTCTTGAAACTCTATGCAGGTATTGTTTTGAGCAGGGGCTAATCAAAGAAAAGGTGAATTATGAAGATCTATTCTTCAAACCTTCCTTTGGTCTTTCAGAATAAATTTCTGTGAAATGATCAGATGAAACTATCTTAAAATTGAACTGACCTTGCCGGTAGGTATTTGTAATCTTTATTGATATTTATAATTAATTGAACAAAGAATATTCCCTGATAGGTCCAAACATCTCCGCGATTTTCGAAACCAACGAAATAGTTGAAATTAATAAAGTGTTTTATGTCTATCAAGTAGGTCAATCCCGGTCCGGCCCTAACAAACTGAACCCCTTTAAAATCATCTTGCCAGCGGTAAAAAACGCCCATGGTCGCATTCGGAACCAATTTTTCAGACGCCTTATACGTATAGTACAAAACATATCTCAATCCATGACGGACTTCTTGCGAGCTAATATCAGTTTGATACATGACCTGATGAGCCAACTGTGTTTTTTCATTCGGATACATTTTATAGAAAACACCAAGGCCCGGCCGTAGTTCATTGAAAGTAGGCTTAAAACTATAACGAAGAGAGAACTGTGCTTGCCAGTTTTTCGTTAACAATCGAGAAGCAATCCCTTCTAAATACCAATTATCCAATGATTTAAAATCATTCTTAAACCTTGTTTGAATCTCTCCTGAAAATCTCCATTCGCCAGTCCCGCCAGCTATTCTGTTCCCCAGATAAATGGCATTGTCCCATTTATCAATTGGTTCTGTTTCCTGAGATACCAAGCTCAAAAAATATAAACTTAAAAGAGCGGTCAGAAGTACCTTTTTTACTGTCATCAACTATATTTTACTTCCGTCCTTTACAAAACAATCCAACAAAACAAGATTATCTCATTTTTAATAGGTACCGTTTTCAACTAGAATAAGTAATAAGTCTCTTGTGAGCTATATTGGTTCCTTTCCAGATTTTGTTTGTTTTTCAATACATTTCCAAGGATACAAATCCTTCTATGACAAGTGACTGTAATCAAATTTAACTATAAATAAGATCAATGTCAAATATACGTTTCTTGAATAGAGAAGTGACTATCTTAAAAATACTCACGGAAATAATTTTCCATTAAATCTTTAAAAAATATAACAGAAATTAGAAAATTCCTACATTTGGTTCATAGTAAACCTATGAAAAAAACATACCAACTTTTAACAGGACTGATCTTACTGCTATCGTACCAAACAGGAACGGCTCAGTCAAAAACAATCGACCCCACAGAGCTTGAAGTTCTCAAAAAGGTTATTAAGTCTGATACCATCCCTACAGTTTATTTTAAAACAATCATCTCAGATTTAAATCAGCCGCTCTCTCGGCAATTGTTTTATTTAAGTGAGTTTGACATTTGTAATTCTTTGGTGGACCTTGATTCAGCTTCGCTAAATAATGAGGAGCGAAGATACATTGTTGAAAGATTTAGTTCCATGGAAAGTAAGAACATCAATAAACTGATCCGAGACCCTAAAAATTTCTCTTTAAAACAACTCAAAGGACACAACTGGCTTCAGATTTCAATGCCTGTTGTTTTCAGAGATGGTGAGTTTGCTATCTATTATTCAAAGGGCGCCTATAGTGGTCAGTTTACACTGATGAAAAAAATTGATGGTTATTGGAGAGATGTCTGCTACTCAGCTGTCTGGAGTGAATAATACATTGGGATTGATCATTTTCTCTATTTTTCTATGGCCTCTTTTTTAAGAATTCGATGATCTACAATAAATGTGGCAAAAGGAAACAAAGAGGCTGCCAAACAAATGATCGTCTTCTTTAGGTCCCATTTCCTTTTTCGGGCAACATAGCAAACCCAAATACAGTATAAAATAAATAAAATGCCATGAATACTACCTACGATTTTATTGGGCAGACCCATGTCATAGCCATATTTAAGAATAACTGTGGGAAACAATAAGAGGTAGGAGATTCCTTCAAGAATGGCAAGAATACGTAACTGACCAAGGGCCGTAAATAGGTTCATAATAATTCATTTTATACAGGTTTTCCCAAAATTAAAACCGACGCAAATATCAAATAATTATTGTTGAATCTCCTATCTATTTAGCTAAATTTTTGAAGCATCTCATTGAGTGGAGTTACTTTGCATCACTGCTTTTTTGAGTCACCATAAAATCAATGTCAAATCTGTTTTTCAAATAGGGCGCCAATGGGCCTAAGCCAATTTCTGCCCTTCTTTGATCTACAAATTGCGGACGCTCTATCGGATGGGTTTTCTTCTCACCGTTTTCTATTTTTATTTGTGTCCCATACAACTGTTCTTTGCCTTCTTCAACCAAAAGCCTGTCTTTCATCTTTGCATATCTTAGTGCCTGTGCCTCGCCTTTTTTAAATGCTTCTTCTAACATCGGAAAATACGTTGATCGCATTTCATAGGTACCATGGTTAATTAGCAAGGCAGCGCCAGCCGCAGCATATTCAGTTACCTGAGAGGCCGTTGGCCAACCATATTTATCTAATAATTCAATAATTCTTTTTTTATTCTCGTTCATGTTTTTCTCCTCCTGTGCAAGTAAGGGAAAAATGGCTGGCGTTGAGAAGTAGCCACCATTCTGCATGTATTTCCTTCTTTCAATATTTCCAGCATACATCAATCCCTGATCTTTTATAATCATGTTAAAAAGCTCACGGGCAAACGGTTCATTTTCTATGGGGCCATTTTTTGCCTCATACTTTCTAATCTGTTCATCGGCAATTTTCTGCCATCTCGGATCATCGATCAAGCTTAAAAAATGCGGATCGTATAGAGGGCTTAAGCTTGAATCTTTTTTAACAGCATAGTTTAAAAAGAAAAATGATGTGTCACGCATTTTAGAGGTCCAAAGAAGTGCGGCAGTCGAGGCAATCTTATACGAAACCTCCTCAGATCCGTTTTGCATGAATGTCGAGCCATATTTCATTAATGCGGGCATCAATAATCCCTCTTCTTTCAAACTATCTGCCTCTTTTTCTAAATCCTGTCCATAGGTGGTTTGAAATAAGGCTACAACCATACAAATTGCCAGTATTTTTTTCATCTTATCTATTTTAATTATTTGACAATAATACTGTCAAATAACATGTCAAAAATTAGAAATCGACCAACTACAGGTTTATGAATGGATTTAACCACTATTGCTCCATTCATCCAAATAAAATAGTAATCTTCAGACCTTTAAATTATATCATTTCATCAATTAGAATCCTGGCAATATGAACACTAAAATCATTTTGACTATATTTATGATTCAACTCCAAGCCAAATGACTGTAAAACCTTCAATGAATGATTCATTCATCCAAAAACTAAAGGACATCCTTGATATCAACTTGTCTAATGAAAAGTTTGGGGTTTCTGAATTGGCTGTTGAGGCTGGAATCAGCAGGTCACAATTACACAGGAAACTTAATGATATTACCGCTCAATCTTCAAGTCAGTTTATTAGAGAATACCGATTGCAAAAAGCAATGGAAATGCTGAAAAAAAATTTTGGTACAGCATCTGAAATATCCTATCAGGTTGGGTTTTCAAGCCCTACCTATTTTAGCACTGCATTTAAAAATTTTTACGGTTATTCCCCGGGAGAAGTTAAATTTCAAAACGACATTGCACCTGTAAAGAAGACCTTCTCAAAAAAATTAGCGGCCATCATACCGATCATTCTTTTAATTGCGCTTGTTGTTTTTAACGAAACCTTTAAAAAAGAGAAAGGTTCAGACTCAATCATTGACAAAACAATCGTTGTCCTGCCATTTATCAATCTAAGTGATAACGAAGAAAATATGTATTTCTGTAATGGAATTATGGCGGGAATTAGAGATAATCTGGCCAAGATTCCTGAATACGCTGTAGTATCCAGGAGATCTGCAGAACAGTATAGAAATTCCACATCAACACTAAAAATAATAGGAACAGAATTGGATGTTAATTATGTGGTAGAAGGGCAGGTACAACGCATAGGTAATCGGGCTATTATTTCAGCTGAACTCATTCAGGTCAATAATAATAAAGTGCTTTGGTCTGAAAGATATGATAAGAATGTTTCAGAAATCTTTACAGTGCAAGCCAATGTCATAGAATCTATAACCAACAAATTGGAAACTACTCTATCATCGAAGTTACAGGATGAATTGGATGTTATTCCTACCCAGGACCAATTGGCATATGATCATTACTTAAAAGGAGAAGAATATCGTTTTAAGGCAAATTATTCGCTTCAAACTGCAGAGGAATGGCTTTCAATGCTCAGGAAAGCAACATTATCTCATGAATTAGCCATTGAAAAGGATTCTGCATTTGCTCAAGCCTATCTTGGACTGGCTCAAACTATTTTCGATAAACTAATAAGGGATAAATCGGATGAAAAAGCAATGGAAAGAGTTTTTGTTTTAACCAATAAAGCAATTCAATTAAATCCAAATCTCTCCAAAGCTTATGTTACAAGAGGTTTGTATTATTTTGAAACCAATGCGCCTGAAAAAGCAATCGAGGAATTGGAATATGCACTTGAATTGGAGCCAAATAATCAAGACGTCTTAAATACTTTATGGTTTTTGTATGACAGAGAGCAAGATTTTACAAATGCTTTAAAAACATTTGATCAACTCAAAAAAAGAATTGAAACAAAACAAGATAGTTTAAGAGTCTATGAGAAGTATCGTTATTACTATGCCTTTTTAGATGACTATGAATCAGAACAACTGTATTTGGATAAAAAGGCCGCACTTAGGCCAGGGTTTTCAAATACTCAGGTTTGGCTATATACCAGAACAGCACAATGGGAAAAAGCTTTAGAACATATCAAAAAGCATTGGAAAGTAAAAAATCAACAAACCAATGCATGGTTAGGAGCTTATAATGCACATTTTAATAACGAGCAAGCACTGGAACATTATAATAACTGGTATAATCAAGTAGAAAAAGAAGGCGTCACTTGTTGGCTATCCAGCAGGTCATTTCATAGATATGGTTATGTATTGATGCGTGACGGGCAGATTGAAAAAGGACGGCAAATGATTCAAAAACAAATTGACGAATTTGATCAATTACTCAATAGCAACCGTACAGCAGATCTTTGGGTCTATTTTGATTATGTCGGTGCATATGCATTATTAGGTGAACATGATAAAGCATTTGAAATGATGGATACGTTTGACGAATTGAATGGGTGGACCATGTGGGGAGGAATGGTTGAGTGTGCTAAAATTGACTATCAGTTTGATAACCTGAGAGAAGATCCTCGCTTTCAAGAATGGGTAAAAAGCGGTGAAGAAAAATTAAAAGTTGTTCAGGATAAAATAAGACCTCATTTAGCAAATCCCATACCATAACTATTGATCAATTAACAAGCTTTCTATTGTTACCCAGTTTCCTAATGGCAACTCAAATAACCAATTATTCTTATCATTTCATAACGTTCATTATCAATTAGTTAATAAAAAAGCCGAATTAGCAGTAGAGAGCTACTACAATCATCTTATTTCCTTAGCTTTTGCAAATAATTGAAAATCAATTTTTTACATCTACAAATGCAACATAATTTAAAGCCTTTAAATAAAAATTTCAATTTTTCACATCATTAGTGTTATGTGTTGCATAACTGTAAAGACCATATTTGTGACAACATGAATCGTTCGTAACGATACATATTAACAATAACACATGCAACCAAAGAAAGCCTTTAAATTATGATAAAAAGATTCAAAATTGTCTACGCTCTATTCTGGGTCATGCTGACGATAACAATGACGTTATGCTTAGTATTCCTTATAAATGCATCCCCATAATGTCATGAAATTAGAATAACATCTTTGAAACTTTACATACTCGTACCAGCATCTAAAAATTTAGTCAAAACTTTTCCCCTGATTTTTTGAATACTAATTCTAACAAACAATTTAATTCATTTAACCTTAAACTATTTATTATGAAAAAACTATTAACCTACTTACTGGCATTGCCATTACTTTTGGTGTCATGTCAAGACAACGGAATTGACTCTGCACCTGTACAAGAAAAAAGCGCCTCAAATTCAACCAAGTTAACATTAATGGAACTTACTATTGACAAAAGCAATCTACACAAAAAAAGTTCAAATAAAAATAGTGATTTTGCAACCCAGGTAGCTGCTCTTAACCAAAGACTTCTTGAACATGGTATTCAAATTGAAAAAATGGAATTATTAGGAGCTGAGGGAGCTGGTAGGGATGTTTTTTTCAGCGACACAGGTAATAAGCAACTTGGATCAGATTTTGTACCTAATGACCCAAGGAATTGGTGGCCAAGCAATCCATATTTAGGAGAATGGACCGATGGATCTTTAGGATATTGGATGGATGGCACCGAACAAGGAACTTCCAGCGGATTAAGCGAGAATGAAACTATGAATGCTTTTCACAGTGTAATGAATACGTGGGGTTCAATTAGTTGCTCTAATGGTCTTGTATTGTCAGATCAAGGCGTTACGAGTCCCGATGATTATGGTGACGTAGGTATTGTTCAAGCCCTGGTAACTGGAGGTCAACAAGGTTCATTTGGCACTGCTCCAGGATCGATTGTACATGCAGGAAATCTTCCCTCTTGGTTTTTTGATATAATTGGTGGTCCAGGAGGCGGAAGCGGCATTCTTGGTGCTACTTTTACTTTTACCTGGGTTGATGCAAATGGACCGACAGACATCGATAACAATGGCAAGGCGGACGTTTTTGTTAGAGAAATTTATATGAATGATGGTTTTAATTGGCAAGATGCTCCGGATGATGTTCTTTTCAATGGCATATATGACTATGAAACAGTGATGTTACATGAAGTTGGTCATGGTTTAAGTCAGGGTCATTTTGGGAAAATGTTTGGAACCGCCGCAAATAAAAAATTGCATTTTGCTCCATATGCCTTAATGAATGCAGGTTACACAATTGCCAATAGAGAAATCACTGCTACTGATAACGGGGGTCATTGTAGTAACTGGGAAGAATGGCCAAATAAGTAAATATTGTTTTCCTTTCCCCATTTTTCAATAACCCGAATGACTATCATTCGGGTTTTTTGCTGAAATACTGTTTGCTTGGTGAATACTGTCTTAACTGCCACTTTTGATGTCATTTATTAAGCTGAGTGTTAAAGCTCAAAAAAATATAGTGGAAGATGGAAAAGTCATCTTCTTTGGCCATTTGTCTTCAATTGACCAAAATCAATATATGGCTTGTCCAAAATCATTGAAAATGATCCTGCAGATTCTTAACTTATACAAGTTTCACTAGACACGATAATAATTTGATCAACTCTAAATATTTACGTCATGATTAGAATTTTGGTACCAGTAGACTTTTCTCCTACATCAACGAATGCCTTACAATACGCAATCCACCTATTTGGAACAAAATCAGTTGAAATAACGCTGCTTCATTCTTTTAGTTCAAATCCAACCACCATGTCAATGAAAAATATTGACCGTGTGATTCTAAAAGATTCCAAGCAATCTATGGATAAGATTTTGAAGAACTTCCAAAAAAAGTTTCCTGAGGTCATTTTTAAGGTCAAAATCTTAAGCGATCATGCTGTGTCATGTATTACCTCTCTCGGAAACTCAGGCGACTACGATTATATTATCATGGGTACCAAAGGAGCAAGTGGACTTAAAGAAGTCTTTTTGGGTAGTGTAGCTGGTGGAGTTATTTCAAAAACCACAGCGCCAGTGCTGGTGGTTCCGGATGCCCACCTTTTTCATGATTTAGATGAGGTTGTCCTTGCCCTTGGTGACACTACCATATCGGATGGAAATGTTATAAAGCCCTTGAGAAAATTAGTTCAGTTGCAAAAAAGCAGGATCAAAGTATTGCATATCTCTGAATCTGATACGGACTCCATAGCTCAATCTCTGGAGGCTATTAAGGATTTAAACCCTTCTGTTGAATATGCCTTTGGCACGGGAGACACCAACCAGGATATTCATGATTATATCAGAGAAAACAATTCGAAGCTTATTTGTCTAATACGAGGTCATAAGGGTTTTTTCAACAGGCTTTTTAAAGAAAGTGTTACCCTGAAGCAAACCTTCGAAAGTTCAGTTCCCTTATTAATTTTACACGATTTGAATTAAAAGCAGCCCGACAAAACAGGCAAAATTTTCGAATTACAAAGTGATAAAACGGTTTAATCGGTTTGACACGATTATTTCATGTCTTAAGAAATCGAGATGCCTAAGTAATAAGAAAGGCTCAATGCATAGTTCTTTTCATTACTGATGTAGAATCCACATCCTGATCGCCATCGACCAAAAGACGATAAACAACGCTACCTCCAACTATAGTTTGAACCACCTCTGTTCCATAAATAGCATTGGTTTTAACTTCAAACAAATTTTGATCCAAAATGATCATGTCAGCAAATTTCCCTTTTTCAATAGATCCTAATCTGTCTTCAACTCCGAGCACTTCAGCTCCTCCCAAAGTACAAATATACAGCGCCTGTTCAAGCGTAATTGCTTCTTTAGGGTTGATTTGGCCGGTCATTGATTCATCAAATGGATTGCGGCGAGTAATCATTGATTCAATGGCAATAAAAGGATCCGGTGTAGGATTTGCCGTGAGCCAGTCAGCTCCCTGACCAACACTTAAGCCAGACTCTAGTGCGCTTTTTATGGGGTAAATAGCATTTGTTCTCTCTTCTCCGAGGGCAGCAATTAATCCTGGAGTTGCTCCTTTGTGAGGATACCATATCGGTGGAGAAAAATCTATATTGACATCTCTTAATGTCGCCAATCTCGGAATATCCTCCTTGCTAAGCATTGTATTGTGCGCAATCTTGTGATGAACTCCACTATCACCGTTCTCTCTTCTCATAATTTCAAGTGCGTTAATAACTGTTCTGATTGTTCCATCTCCCATAGCATGCACATGTACTCCAACACCCCAAGTATCGAACATTTTAAAAGCCTCTACGAATTCCTCTTCTGTTAAGTTCGATCCTCCGTAAAAATCAGGTTCACCCGTAAAACTTGAGAGATAAGGGTCCAAAAGTCCTGATGTTGCTGAAAAAGGTCCTCCATCTGCAAATATTTTTACATAATTTGGGTAAATAAAATCAGAGGCAAACTTCCCTCGGTTTTTTATTTGTTCCTCAATATTGTCAAGCGAATAAGCTAAATTTAATGTCGTTTTCCAGTCCCAGCTGACAAATACACGCTCGTGTAAAACATCATTCTGTTCCATGATCTGGAGTGCCTCCAATGGTACTTTATGACCTTCAGCCGACTGTTGGGAGGTAATACCATAAGAAAGGAACATCTCAAAAATCTCTGTGATATAACTTATATATTCTTCTGGTTTCGCCTGAGGAATCGCTATTTCGACCATTTGAAGGGTCTGTTCATTGATTGTTCCTGTTGGTTCTCCGGTTGCCTCATCTTTGTGAATAACAATAAGTTGATTCGTTGGAGTATCTTTTGTGATTCCCGCAAGATCAAGTGCTTTCGAATTTAGCCACATCCCATGTCCGGTTTGATCCAATAGCGCCACTGGTCTATCTAAAACAATTTCATCCAACCATTCCTTCTTTGGACTGTCATTAGGGAAAACACCTAACAACCATTGCCCTCCGATGATCCATTCTTTATCAGGATTCGCGTCGGCATATTCTTTGACCATTCCCAGGATCTTTTCTTTTGTGTCTGCTCCTGTCAATTGCAAATTCATATTTCCGTACCATGGGGTAATAAAAGGATGAGAATGAAGATCAAAGATCCCTGGCATTACAAATTGCCCCTTCAAATCAATTAATTCAGTAGTTTCTCCCATTAATTCATTTGCTTGTTGGGTACTACCCACTAAGATGAATTTACCATCCTTTACAGCGACTGCCTCAGCCCAATTTTGCCTATCGTCTACAGTATAAATTTTACCATTATAAAAAATTGTGTCGGCTGTTTCAAGGGGAACCTTCGAGCAGGAAAATAGAATTAATGTAAAAACCAGTACTAGCGTTCTTCTTAAATTCATGGTCAGGTATTTTTGATGTTTTTTTAAAGATACTACATTTTCTTTTTGTTCCTAAATAACCAGAAAAGGTTACAAAACATGGGGAATAAATAAAAAAGTGGTAACTTAAACTAGGATTCTTTTAACAAAAGATTATAGATGCAGGGAAAGAGAACACTTATATTAAAACGTATCTTTAAAGTAAAACTCCCAACTATGAGATTATTACTATTAATATTACTCCTAAATAGCAATCTTATTGCTTTATCACAGAATATTCAGCGGGAAGAAATTATTGGAAAAATCATTGTTGAAGGCAGTGATATTGAAGGAATAACCGTTTATAACACCTCTACCAAGAAAGGTGCTATAACTGATGCGAAAGGACAATTCATAATCGCTGTTGCCCTACATGATATATTGGAATTCAGAGCCCTGGAATATCAAAGTATTGATGTAAGCATAAACCAAGCCGTTCTAAAATCAAATAGAATGAGTGTCTATTTAATTGAAAAGATGAATGTTCTTGATGAGGTAGTTGTTCCTGAGAAAAAATTAACAGGACGCCTGGTAACTGATGTCAACAGTGCAAAAACATTTAATCCTAAACGTGACGCTTTTTATTTTAGCATTAGTTACGATGAAATTTCTGGCTTAAGCGATGATAGCGACAGTCAAATAGATCATTTGGACAGAAACGAACAAGGTAAAACCATGGTTGACGGATTAAATGTTGTCAATGTTGTCGACCAACTTCTTATACCTCTTTTCAGATCCGAAGTACCCAATAAAAAAGAGGCTGGGGTACCTGAAGTACCTGCTGAAACAATCAAATACTATCTGGGATCTGATTATCTGACCGAAAACTTTAGCATTCCAGAACATCGCGTAGAAGAGTTTATTAGATATGTTGAAGATGATTCTTTTGATTTTGATTTGTTGAACTATGGTCATGAATTAGAGCTCCTCGAACTACTCAGCAGAAAGAGTGCTGTCTTTTTAGATGAACAAACTGGTTTTCAATAGGCAATAAAAAACGACACTTATGTTTGACTAATATGCATTGAATACGCGCTTTTGAAAAAAGTTCATATATTAGTTTTGACGAACCATTCTAATATTATGAGGTATTTATTTCTAATATGCTTCCTGTTCTTTTTACAAGCCGAAGCTCAAAAAACCGAGGCCCCAGTAAACAGTAATTATCTTATTGAGTATGGCATTTCTCCTGCCGTATTGGATGCGGCCTTAAGTACAACTTTACAGACCGGATCATTTACCGCCGACATCATTGGTCACAGAATTGTCAATGGGGATACAATCTCTACTGCCTTTAAATTTATTTACGATCCTGAAATCAACAACGGAATAGATATACAAATTGTTGTCAATAAAGACACGCTGAGTAAAAAACAAGAAAAGGCTATTTTAAAAGTAATGGAAAAAACGCATTCCTTTAGCAGAATGTCGAGAACTGAATTATATGACCCTAATTCATTGACACTCATATCTAAAAATGGTAATAATCTTGAATTGTCATTTCTGTTTGATAAAAAAAAATTAGAACCTGAATTAAAGTTCGGAAAGCATTTAAAAGGAAACGTCATCATCAAAAATGGTATTTTATCATCTGTTTCTGTAAGCAATACTGAACAAATGCGTCGAGATGGAATTTCAATTGAAAAAGGCGATTTTGAACGAAAACTTTTCTTCAAAAGAAATAATGAGTATGGAGGTTATTTTG